>NZ_JBFAXY010000009.1:0-213117 GCF_040681035.1 Nocardia sp. NPDC051911 | reverse complement strand
ACCCCGCCAACCGTCCGGGCAACCCCGGGCGCATCCGCACCGGTCGTCGCTTCCCGCGACTCGACTACCCCGCCAACCGTCCGGGCAACCCCGGGCGCATCCGCACCGGTCGTCGCTTCCCGCGACTCGACTACCCCGCCAACCGTCCGGGCAACCCCGGGCACGGACACACCGGCCGTCGCTTCCCGCTACTCGTCTGCGCCTCGAGCCGTCGAGGCGACCTCAGGCGCGTCATGGCACGCGACCGTCGCGGCGAAGATGTCCCACTGCGCGGGCGGCGGGTGCGACGGCGAGCACAGCGCACTGCACGGCTGTGTGTTCATCTTGGCCGCCTCCATCGCGTTGGCCGCGTTGGTGCTGCTCCGCCGATTGGCGTTCGATCGCCCCGGCGGCGGTGCGGCACGACCGCGGCACTGGCGGGCGCGGCGTGCACGACCGCCGCCGTGGACCGTGCTCACCTTGGCCGAACTGGCGATTCTGCGGATCTGACAACTCCGTCGCCGCCGTGTGTCCGAACCACGGTGGCGGCGCAGTCCACTCCATCCTCAGACTTCGCACTTCGCAAGGAGCGACCCCATGTTCATCACTCGCACCCGATCGGCCCTCGTTCTCGCCGCGGCGGCCGCGGTGAGCCTCGCCGGATGCGGCGACGCCGACACCGGGCACACCACCGAGCACGGCACCTCGACCACCACCGCGGACGTCACGACCGCACCCGCCCGTGCGGCGCACAACGACGCGGACGTGATGTTCCTCCAGATGATGTATCCGCATCACGCCCAAGCCATCGAAATGGCGCGGCTGGTGCCGACGCACACCGACAACCAGCAGCTGCGTGCGCTCGCCACGCAGGTGGAGCAAGCACAGGCGCCGGAGATGCAGCAGATCACCACCCTCTTGCAGAGCTTCGGCAAACCGGCGCCCACCCCGAGCGAGGGGCACGGCGGCCACGAGATGCCCGGCATGATGTCCGCCGAACAGATGGCGGCGCTGGACGCGGCATCGGGTCCAGACTTCGACCGTCAATGGCTGACCATGATGATCGAGCATCACGCGGGCGCGATCGCCATGGCCCAGACCGAGCTGGCCGAGGGCGAGAACGCCGACGCGAAGGCGCTCGCTCAGCGGATCATCGCCGCCCAGCAGGCCGAAATAGCGCAGATGCGAGCCATGCTCGGCCAGAGCTGAACCGCTCCCCCGCGCCGATATCGGTTGGCCATCGTTATCGGCGCGGGCTCGGCGTGGCGGGTCCCCGCGACGTACCTTCGGATTGTCCGGCTCCGTTCATCCGTCCCGGCCGGACTTCCGAGGGGAGCGAGGGACCGACCATGCGACGACTCGAACGCGCGGGCCTGCTGGTGGCCGCCACGGCGGGCGCGGTGACCATCGGCGCCTGCGCACAGCAGATCTCCGGCACGGCGGAGGTCAACCGGACCGACCTGGCCGCGTACGCCTCCGAGGTCACCTCCTCCTCGGCCGCCGCCTCGTCGGCACGGGCCGCCGCGGCCGAACGCGCCACCAAGTCGGCCTGTGACGCCTTCCTGGCCGCGAACGGCAGCTCGGTACGCGCGTTCAACGACTACATCGATGCAAGCAACACGAAAGGCCGCGGCGATCCCGATACGAACGGCAAAGCCGACGCGGCTGTCACGACGCTGCGGAACAACGGGCGCTCGGTGGACCAGAGCGTGACCAGAGAAGTGCCGTCCGGGATCGCCACCCCGCTGCGCGCCTACCGCGACGACACCAACGCCTTGGCCGACACGCTGGCCCGCCGCGCCGACACCGACACTTTGAACGCCGCGATCGACCGGTTCAACGCCACGAAGAACACCGCGCTGACCGCCTGTCAGGGGCACGGCACCCGCTGAACCGTGCCGCTCGGGCTCACGCGCGTGCCAACGGCTCGCGGCACGCGCCGCCGTTCGACCGGAGCGGTATCGCCTTCTCATCGTTGAGGAATCCCGCCGTGCGGCTGTAGCATCTGGCCGTTTACTGCCACGCGGAACGGGACGATTACATGACCAGCGGTATCCGGGATACTCGTCCACCCGCCCGGAAAGGCCGCCGCCGCAGATCCGCCGAATCGGCCACGCCGACGTTCGCCGCGCTGCTGGCCGCCGCCGCGGAGCACAATCCCGACGGCGTCGCCGTGGTCTGCGACGACAGCGAGATCACCTACCGCGACCTCGACGCGCGCTCCTCGCGGCTGGCCCGCACGCTGATCGCCGCGGGCGCGGGCCCCGAAACAGCGGTGGCGGTGGCGCTGCCGCGTTCGCTCGATTCGGTGCTCGCGGTCTGGGCGATCGCGAAGTCCGGTGCGGCGTTCGTCCCTGTGGACCCGGCACTTCCCCTGTCCCGCATCAAGTTCCAGGTCATCGACAGCGGTGCCGCGCTGGGCCTGACCCAGGCCGCCCACGCGGCGACACTACCCACCGAGGTGCGCTGGCTCGCGCTGGACGATGCCGAAGTGATCGCACAGGTGGCGGCGAATCCCGCGAGCCCGATCGCGTATTTCGAACGCCCCGTTCGACTTCGCGCCACCCACGCGGCCTACGTGATCTACACATCGGGATCGACCGGACGCCCGAAAGGCGTCGCCGTGACCCATGCCGGGCTCGCCCCGCTGTGCGCCGAACTGGCCGCGCGGCAGGCGCTGGACAAAGACGCGCGGGTGCTGCACTTCGCGTCACCGAGCTTCGACGCCTCGGTGCTGGAGTTGCTGCTCGCGATCTGCTCCGCCGCCACGCTGGTGATCGCCCCACCGACCCTGTACGGCGGCACCGCACTGGTGGAACTGCTCGCACGGCAGGCGATCACCCACGCCTTCCTCACTCCGTCAGCGCTGGCCACCATCGAGCCGACCGGACTGCCCGCCCTGCGTTCGGTCATGGTCGGCGGCGAGCCGTGCCCGCCGATGTTGCCCCGGCACTGGGCGGCCGACGGCCGTCTGTTCCAGAATGCCTACGGCCCCACGGAATCCACCATCATGGCGACGCTGAGCCCGCCGTTGTCACCGGACGCACCGGGCACCATCGGGTCGGCTGTGCCGGGTATGCGCTGCCAGGTACTCGATCACCGGTTGCGCCCGGTCGGCGTCGGCGTCGTCGGCGAGCTGTACGTGTCCGGGCCCGGGGTGGCGCGGGGGTACCACGGACGCCCGGATCTGACCGGACAGCGGTTCCTCGCCGACCCGTTCGGACCGCCCGGCTCGCGGATGTACCGCACCGGCGACCTCGTCCGGCGCACCACCTCGGGCCATCTGGACTATTTCGGCCGGGCCGACGACCAGGTCAAGGTCAGGGGTTTCCGGATCGAACTCGGCGAGATCGACGCCATCCTGTCGACACAGCCCGGCGTCCGGCTGGCCGTGACCGTCGACCGCAAGACCGCCGCGGGCGAGACCACGCTGGCCGCCTTCGTCCAACCGGAACCGGGCCATGCCCCTGACCCCGCCACGCTGGCCGACGCGCTGGCCGCGCTGCTGCCGAAGTACATGGTGCCCAACACGATCACGGTCGTGGATCGGATCCCACGCACCCCGACGGGCAAGGCCGATCGGCCCGCGCTGCGCGTGCGCGCCCTGGACGAGCCGGACTACCGGCCCGCCGTCGACCTCGGCGAGGAAACGGTCGCCGAGGTCTTCGCACGCGTGCTGCGCCGAGAGCGGTTCAGCGCGGACGCCGATTTCTTCGCGGCGGGCGGCAACTCGCTGCTGGCGACGCAGGTCGCCGCGCGCCTGAGCGAAACATGGCGGCTGCGCATCCCACCCCGGCTGGTGTTCGACCATCCGACAGTCACCACCTTGTCCAAGGCGATCCGCTCGCAGCAATTCGACACCGCACGCCCGGTGTTGCGCGCACGGACCAGGCCGGAGCGTATCCCGCTGTCGCCGGCCCAGCTGCGGTTCTGGCTGCGCAACCAGTTCGACACGACGTCCTCGGTGGACAACATCGGCTTCGCGCTGCGGCTGTCGGAGCTGGATATTCCCGCCTTGCGCGCGGCATTCGCCGACACGGTCGAGCGGCACGAGTCGCTGCGTACGAGATATCCCGCCGACGCGAACGGACCGCGGCAACTCATCCTCGGCACCGAGCAGGTGGTAGACGATTTCGCGGTGGAGGAACTGTCCGACGACGCGGTACCCGACCGCGTCCGCGCCATCCTGCGGCACGGGTTCGACGTGTCGGCCGAGGTGCCGCTGCGCGTCCGGCTGCTGCGCACCCCCACCGAGTACGTCCTGGTCTGCGCCCTTCACCACATCTGCGCCGACGGATCCTCGCTGGCGCCGCTGGCCCGCGACGTCGCTTTGGCCTACGCCGCCCGTAGCGCGGGAGCCGCCCCGGCCTGGCTGCCACCGGATGTGCAGTACGCCGACTATGCCCTGTGGCAGCAGGATCTGCTCGGTTCCCGCGACGACCCCGATTCACCGCTGTCGCGGCAACTGGCGTACTGGACCGGCGAGCTGGCCGGTCTGCCCGACGAACTCGACCTGCCCGCCGACCGGCCGCGCCCGCCGGTGGCCACACTGCGCGGCTCGGCCACTCAGCGGACGGTGCCCGCGACCTTGCACCGCGACCTGCTCACCGTCGCGCGCGCCCACCGATCGACGCTGTTCATGGTGATGCGCTCGGCGCTCGCCGTGCTGCTGGCCCGCCTGTCCGGAAGCTACGACATCGCGATCGGCGTGCCGATGACCAACCGGGCCGAGCCCGCGCTCGCGGATGTCGTCGGCATGTTCGTCAACACCACCGTCTCCCGGACCAGGATCGAGCCCGCGGAGAGTTTCACCGCTCTGCTGCACCGCACCAGGGAACGGGATCTGGTCAACTTCGCGCACTCCGAGGTGCCGTTCGAGCACGTGGTCGACGCCGTCGATCCGACCCGATCACCCGGACGCCACCCGCTCTACCAGGTCGGCTTCGCCTTCCAGAATTTCACGCAGGCCACCTTGGACCTGTCCGGGCCCAGCGTGTCGTTCCTCGACGTGGACGCCGACACGGCGAAAACCGATCTGCACATCGGCGTGGTCGACATCCGCGACGACGACGGCGAGCCCGGCGAGATCATCATCCGATTCGGTTACAGCACAGACCTGTTCGACGAGCACACGGTGCAGCGCTTCCTCGACGGCTACATCCGCACCCTGCTGCGGGTCGCGGCCGAGCCCGACGCCGTGGTCGGCGACATCGACATCATGGACCCGGTCGAGCACAAACGCATCCGCTCCTGGGGCGCCGGAGCCGAGCACGACGTGCGGGCCGAGCCGCTCACCGCCGCGACGGCGCGGCAGGCCGCGGCGACGCCGGACGCGATCGCGGTGGTCTGCGGATCCGAGACGCTCACTTACGCGCGACTGCTCGAACGATCCGCGCGGCTGGCTCGCTGGCTGATCGAACGAGGCGTGGGTGCGGAGACCGTCGTCGCGGTGGCGATGCGGCGGTCGATCCAGCAGGTCGTCGCGCTGCACGCGATCGTGGCGGCGGGCGCGGCCTGGGTGCCGATCGACCCGGGACACCCGGCCGAGCGCATCCGGTACGTGCTCGAATCGGCGGCGCCCCGGTGCGTGCTGACCACCGCGGCGGACGGTTTCACCGCGGCCGAGGCTTACGACATCGACACCCTGGACCTCGACCGCTTCGGCGCGGAACCCGTGCTCGACGCCGAGCGCCGGACACCGTGGCACGCCGACCACCCCGCCTATCTCATCTACACCTCCGGGTCGACCGGCCGCCCCAAGGGCGTGGCGATCAGCCATCGGGCGATCGTGCACCAGCTCGCTTGGATGCAGGCGGAATACGCTGTCGACGCCACCGACGTCTATCTGCACAAAACTCCCGCGACCTTCGACGTGTCCCTGTGGGGCTACTTCCTGCCGCTGCGCGCGGGCGCGCGGATGGTGCTGGCCGGACCGGACGAGCATCGCGACCCGGCGGCGCTGTCCCGGCTGATCGCCGAGCACCGGGTGACGCTCACCGATTTCGTTCCCGCGATGCTCACGGTATTCGCCCAGCAGGCAACGGCGGACGAACTGTCCTCGCTACGAGCTGTTTTCGTCATCGGAGAGGCGCTGCCGCCGGAAACCGCGCGTGCCTTCGCGAACGTGACCACGGCCGAGTTGCACAACCTGTACGGACCTACCGAGGCCGCGGTGAGTATCACGCGACACGCGGTCTCGGCCGCCGATCGCACCGCGGCCGGCGTTCCCATCGGTGTGCCGGAATGGAATTCGCGCTGCCACGTGCTGGACGACCGGTTGCGGCCGGTTCCGGTGGGAGTGGCGGGCGAGCTCTACCTCGGTGGCATTCAGCTGGCCCGCGGTTACCATGGCGCGCCGGGTCTGACCGCGGCCCGGTTCGTCGCCGATCCGCTC
Organism: Nocardia sp. NPDC051911; assembly: GCF_040681035.1. Taxonomy (NCBI): domain Bacteria; kingdom Bacillati; phylum Actinomycetota; class Actinomycetes; order Mycobacteriales; family Nocardiaceae; genus Nocardia; species Nocardia sp. NPDC051911. Next base: position 206,744 of record NZ_JBFAXY010000009.1, on the reverse strand, counting down.
CACCCGGGCGAACGGATGTACCGGACCGGTGACCTCGTGCGCTGGCACCGCATCGGTACCCTGGACTATCTGGGCCGCACGGATTTCCAGGTCAAGGTCCGCGGCCACCGCATCGAACTCGGTGAGATCGAAGCGGCTTTGCTGGCCGACCCTGCGGTGGGCCGGGCCGCGGTGGCGGTCAAGGGCTCCGATGCCGGTGACCGGCTGGTCGGCTACGTCGTCGCGGCGCCGGGGGCCACGGTCGACCCGGATGTCGTGCGTCAGTCGGTCGCTCGCGTGCTGCCCGGTTACATGGTGCCGTCGGCGGTGCTGGCGCTCGACGCGTTGCCGGTGAACACCAGCGGGAAGCTCGACCGCGCCGCGCTACCCCAGCCGGTATTCGCCGCACGCACCGGTGCGCAGCCCGGCACCGCACTGGAGCGCGCGGTCGCGGACGTCTTCGCCGACGTGCTCGGCGTGTCCCCGATCGGGGTGGCCGACGACTTCTTCGAACTCGGCGGGTCGTCACTACTCGCGTTCACATTGCACCAGCGGCTGTCGGAGCGGCTCCGCCGCGACGTGCCGATGTCGGCGATCCTCGCGACCCCGACCGTCGGCGGCCTCGCGGCGCGACTAGCGGGCGGGTCCGCCCCCACCGCGGCGACGCCCGAACGCGACGCCGTGCTGGAGCCGGAGATCGGCATCGGCGGATGCGAGCCCGCGCACACCGGTCCGCCACAGGAGATCCTGCTGACCGGCGCGACCGGCTTTCTCGGCGTACACCTGCTGCAAGCCCTGCTGGATCGCACCGAGGCGAGGGTGTGGTGCGTGGTGCGCGCCGCCGACGCCGAGGAAGGCATCGACCGAATCCTCGGTGCGCTGAGCCACTACCGGCTCTCCGGAACCACCGCCGCGGAGCGGATCGTCGTCGTCGCGGGCGACCTCACCGCACCGCGCCTCGGCCTCGACCCGGCCGATTACGACCGATTGGCCGACAGCATCGACGTGATCTATCACAACGGCGCGCGCGTCAATCACGTCGATCCTTATGCCCGGCTACGGCAGGCCAACGTCGAGGGCACCCGCGAGTTGTTGCGGCTGGCGACGGCGCGGCGGGTCAAGCCGTTCCACCTGGTCTCCACCATGGGCGCGGCCGTCGCCGCGACGCCGGATTCGCCGGTGGTCACCGAGGACATCCGCCTACCCGCGGGGCAGGTGTCCGGCAACGGCTACCTCGCCTCCAAATGGGCCGCCGAGGAACTGGTCCGCCAAGCAGGCGAACGTGGTGTGCCCATCGCCATCTACCGTCCGAGCACCATCTGCGGTTGCCCGGACATCGGCGTCAACAGCCCGCAGGATTCGCTGTGGAACATGGTGCGAGCCGCCGCGATGCTCGGCATGGCGCCCGACGTGGGCGAGGCGACCGTTTCCTTGGTTCCGGTGAGCTATGTGGCGGGCGCGATCGTGGAGATCTCGGCTCGTCCGCGCTCGGAAACCGTCTATCACCTGGTCAATCGGGCCCCGGTAGCGGTCGGGGAGATCCTCGCCAGTCTGCGCGCGCACGGTTTGCCGGTGGCGACGATGCCGGAGGACACGGTGCGCGCGGGCCTGGCCAGGGAAGCGCGGCGGCGCGACGCGCTCGGCGACGATTCGCTGGTGCGCGCGGCCCTGCTGAGCCACGACTTCGCCGGACTCGCCGGTCACCTCGACTGGGCCGACGAACACACCCGCGCCGCGCTCGCGGACACCGGCATGGCCTGCCCGGAGATCGACCGTGCGGTAGTGGACACCTTCGTCCGGGAGTTCATCGAGTCGGGTTTCCTGCCCCGGGATTGACGCTCCTCAGTACCCCGGCGGCACGGTGGCCCGTTCGGCGGGCGGTGCGGCGTGCCTGCGGGCCCGCACCTGCTCCAGCACGATCAGGCCCACCCCGATCAGCAGGAAGACGACCGTGATGATCGCGGCCACGACCGAGAGCCTGCCGAACCCCCAGCCGGCGAGCACCGCCGCGGTTATCGCACCCGCCGCGGCGACCAGCAGCAACCCGTACCCCGGCCAGTTCCTGGTGTCGGCCATCGTCGCTCCCGGCGGCGGCGCGGAGTCGCGCGCGATATCCGGGGCGTCATCGATCGGAGGGATCTCCCATGGGCCGTCGTCCGCTGTCACTGGTCGTTCCTCCCGCCGCGATACCGGCCGTTGTTCCGGTATCTGATGCGAAGAGGGTGCCCGGATCCTCTCCACCGAAACGCTAGCGGCGATCCGCCCCGGGTTCAGTTGTAGGACTTGGTTACTCCGTCGAGCAGGTGCTCCAGGGTGTCGTAGGTCGGGGTGGCGACGACGTCCAGCAGGTCCGGGGCCACCGGGACGTTGCGTTCGGCGACGACCTTCGCGAACTGGGCGCCGTCGTTGGTGCGGAAGCCGTGCTCGGCGGCCAGGCGCTGCAATTCCGGGTCGGTGGACAGCAGGCGCCCGAGCCGGTCACCCGCCGCGCCGAACGGCACCAGCGTGTGCCGGGACAACACCGTCGGTGACGGGTACAGCAGCGTCATCTCGGGTTTGATCTGGCCGCGCACGGTCGCCTCGACGTACTGCGCCTCGTAGATCCAGGCCATCGGCGTCGGGCCCATACCCGTGGCGAGGTAGTTGTTGAACGGGCCCTCGGTGGTGTTCTCGGTGTAACCCTGGCCCACGAAAAGCCGCGACACCGCGGGGAGGACGGCCTGCTCGGCGTTCTGCCCCTGCACGATCGTGTTGTTGTTCGCGACATAGCTCGCCGCGGCCAGATACATGGCCGCGGAGTTGGAGCTGCGCGGGTCGGTGGTGGAGATCAGGATGTTCTTGCGCACCGGGTAGGCGGTGTTGTCGGGCAGTTCGTCCCAGCGGGTGCCGTTGCGCACCAGCTCGAGGTAGCGGCGCAGGTCGAGCGTCGGCACCTGGCCGGGGCGCACCGCTCCCGCCCGGGTGAGCAGCTCGGTGATCGGCGCGAACGTCGCGACGGCCATCGGCGAGGAGAACGGCGTGTATTTCGCGGTCACGTTGCGCTGCCGCTGGATTCGCTCGGCGGCCGGTTCGCTGGACGGGAAGGCGAAATCGAATTTCGTGAGATCGATGGACGTGGCGATCTGCCGCGAACCGGCGGGCTCGACCTCGACGCGCACGCCGTTGCGCGCCAGCGCGTCGATCACCTTGGGGTCGGAGAAGAACGGCATCTTCTCCGAGCCGACCACACCGTGGACGACCGTGAGCGCCGCGGCGGGCGCGGGAGCGGCGGCGGGCGCCTCCGGAGCGGGTTGCCGCACGGCGAGAACCACGGCGATCACCGTCAGAACGACGACGGCGCCCACGGCGTACGGTGCGAAACGCTTCTTGGACGACAAAAGCTCACGGATCTCCGACAGTTTCCCGGGAGCGGCGGCGGGGGCCTGCGGCGACTTGTCCATCGGGACCGTGGTGGGTTGCACTTCCGCCTCGGGAGACTTCTCCAATTCCCGCCGCACCAACCGCTCGATCAGAATCGGGACGAACTGCCGCACCGGGCGGCCCTCGAATTTCCGCCGCGCCGCACCGACGGCGCTCTCGATATGGTCCGGAGAATAAGTCTCGGTGTAGTTTTCGACCAGCCGCTCCGTCATCTGACGGATCGCCTGTTCCTCGCGGACGGTATCGACAACCACCACAATCTCCTCGGCGTCGGGGGTAACGCGGCAGCGTCTCCGGCCTGCACCGCGCCGGCCAACACTAGCCCCATCCCTCCACCGCCGACATCCGGAACGGCTTCCCTCCGGTGAACGATTTCGACTGCGCCGGTGCGCATCCCACGTCGCCATGCACACCCGTCCGCCCAGCTCACAGGCCCGCGAACCACGCGAGCGCGGCACACACGACAGCCCGCCGACGCCACGTCCGGGCTCGAACCCGCCATGCAGAATTCAATGGGCAATATCCGAGCCGCCACCACGTGTTGTACTCCCGTTTCCCACCGCCATTGGGCCGGGCGGGCATCGACGCCGCGTTCGTCGTGCGGTCGGCTCCGCAGCACATCGACGGCACCGAAGTTACTTTCTGGTAGCACAGAGCGAGAGCTGACGATATCGTCAGCATGTTGCCGTCGAAAAGGAGCGTTATGTCTCGCGTCGCTGTGGTCACCGGTGCGTCGTCCGGAATCGGGAAGGCTACGGCCGCCGCGCTGGCCGGGCGGGGGTATCGGGTGATCGGCACCAGCCGCAATCCCGACGCCATCGGTTCGGACGCCGTGCTGCCCGAGGTCGAGTACCGCGCGCTCGACCTCACCGATCCGGCTTCGATCGAGGCCTTCGCCGCCGGTCTGGACCACGTCGACGTGCTCGTGAACAACGCGGGCGAGAGCCAGGCGGGACCGCTGGCCGAGTTGCCCACCGACGCCGTCGAGCGACTGTTCCAGCTGAATGTGCTCGGCCCGATCGCCCTGACCAAGGCGGTGCTGCCCGGCATGCGGGATCGCCGCTACGGGCGCGTCGTCATGGTCGGGTCGATGCTCGCCAGCTTCCCCATGCCCTACCGCTCCTCCTATGTCGCCACCAAGGCGGCGCTGCGCGGCTTCGCGGTCGCCGCCCGCTTCGAGGAATCCCCCTTCGGCGTCTGGATCACCGCCGTCGAGCCCGGCCAGATCGACACCGGACTCCGCGAACGCCGCACCAAGTACCTCAGCGACGACTCCCCCCACACCGCCGATTTCACGACCTTCATGGCGAAACTCGACGAAAACCAGTCCAAGGGCATCACCCCCGAAAAGGTCGCCACCACGATCGTCAAAGCGATCGAAGCCCCGCGCCCCCAACCCCTCTACGCCGTAGGCAGCAACGCCCCCGCCCTCTTCACCCTCCGCCGCCTCCTCCCCCGCACCGCCATGGAACGCATCATCGCCCGCGCCCACGGACTTTCACGCTGACAGGTTGCGGGCCGGGTGGCCCGCAACTCACCGCCGTTACAGCTACGTCATGTCGCGATCGCCCACTGCCCGTGCCGTGCAGCCAGTAGCACCGATCACGAAGCCACAGGGCTTGCCGATCTGCAATATCCGTGGTGGCGCTCACAGTTGTACGCCGAGCCACGAGGCAAACCCGGTGAGGCTGTTGGTCTGTCTGCGCTGCGCTGCCGCGATGCCATACACCGTTTCACGGACCGACGGGTGCAATCGGGTCTGTTGCGGAGCGACGCGGCGGGCACGGTTCAGGGCGTCGAGCGCCTGGTCCGGCTTGCCGATCATCAGCCACGCGCGGCTCACATCCTGCCAGTGGTGCCCCGCTCGGGGCGGTGCAATTTTGCCAGGAAGCAGAAGAGCTGAGCCTTCGTGCGCTGCTTTGCCGGGGTCACCCGCTTCGAGCGCGACGGCAACGGAGTGGATACCGACGTTCGCAGGGCCGAACAGGGTGCCGTACAGGTCGGATTCACCGCGCATTGCCGGAGCAAGACGCCGCGCATGATCGATGTGCTCTGCGGCGATATCGGAACGGGCACTCCGCGCGGCCACGATCGCGCCGCACAGGTGCCCATAGCCGCGCACCGCATTGGAGGCTTCGTCGTCACCTTCGATCTCGTCGAGCGCACTCTCTACCAACCGAAGGCCGGTGTCGTTGGAGTCGTGGTACATGAGAATTCGCGCGCGTTTGATTTTGGCTTGAGCCGCGTAGCGAGGATCGTCCGCCGATGCGGCAGCCCATTCGAGCCGATCAAGTGCGGTCGGTGCCAGATGTATGAATCCGAAGCGCCTGCATAGCCGTTCAGTAGTCACGTAGGCGGCACACAACAGCGAGAACACCGCTCCACGCTCTCCGTGGGCAGTGTTATGCAGTGCTCCATACAGTCGTCGCAGCAAGTCCGGCATACGTGCAAGCGCGACCCGACCCTTGTCGTTCCGATACGCGAGGTCCACCGCGGCCATCTCTGCGGCGAGTGCCGCGAGCGAGGGCGGTTCGACAGGGCGCACGTACGCACCCTCGGCGAGCACGGCGCGTAATTCGGCCAGCCCCTCCAGCGGCCCGTCCTTCTCGATGAGGTCGCGGTACGGGATGCCGGTCAGCCGTTCGGGTTCCACGCGCAGCACCCGCGCGGCGGCGGCCAGAAACGCCGGGCTTGCTGGTTCACGTCCCTGCTCGACCGCCTTGACCATGGCCAGGCTGTAGTTGGCGCGGTCGGCCAGCTGGCGCTGGCTCAGGCCCGCGAGTTTCCGCTCGGCCGCGATCGCCTGTCCGGCATGTGTCGAAAGGCTCATGCCTTCAGGGTAAAAGGCTATTCCAGACCTAGCCCTTGGCAGCATGAACATTTAAGAGGCTCTTCGTCAACACCCGGTATCGGGGTGATGGCGATCGACCCCTCGATACCGGGTGTAACCAAGCCGGAATCAGGAGGGGCTAGTGACGGACCAACAGGGGCCAAGGCAGGCTGTAGCTCTGCTCCACAGTGACCACGATCCAACCGAGTTCGAAGCGCTGGTGCAGCGGCACAAGCTGAGAATCGTCTACACCGTGCACACAGACGCGCAAGCCGCGTTGGCGGCGCTGATCGCAGTCCAGTACGCGCTGGAGCACATGGCCGACGCGGTGGTTGTCCCTCACCTCGGCGTACTGAGACCCGATACGCCTTGGTGGGCCGTCACCGAGATGGCCGACCTGATCACCGGCACGCGGGAATACCCGCTGGGTTCGGCGCTGCGCACAGTAGTGGGGTGGGCACCCTGATCGCGCTGGGTTACATCGTCGCTATCGGTCTGCCGCTGGTCGTACTGGCACTCGTCATACTGTGGCCCGAGCACATTCCCCAGGACCGCACGGTGGACGCAATACGCCAGCGCATCGAAGGGGAGATCCACTCGCAGAACGAGTTCTGATCCGCCTGCGTGTCGAACGGGCTAGTGGCAACGTGCGTCCGGCCCGCCACACGACGCCGACGACGCAGGGCAGGAGGCGCGGCTCGGACACTAAGAGTCTGCGAATCAGTGGAACCGGTCGGCGTTGCGATGCGTCATATCCAGTGTGTCACCACATTTCTCCGCAGTGCACAGCGCGCAGCGAACGCCGAAAGTGGCGACGTCTCAACATATTTCTCGGGGTGGAAAACTATGAAGATTCATAAGTCTATTGTGGCGACACTCACCGTAGGCGCGTTTGCGGTGGCGGGAATGATCACGAACCCGGCCGCAGCGGCCGCCGGGTCGGGGGCGTGTGCCGGGAACTTCCATGTGATCAGGGCCGTGAACGGGTACATCGAATGGGGAGTGACGTCCCAGTGCACCGGTGATGACTGGCATCCGCACAAGGTCACCGTCCAGCTCGAGACGCAGGTCGGCGACTCGTGGGTACAGGTGTTACGCAGGAGCAACCCCGCTTTCGATGAAGGGAAGCAGGTGGTTGTCATGCAGTATCACAACGATCGCTGCCGGACGAACACCACCAACAGATACCGGGCGAAGGGCTGGATCAGCGCCGGTAAGCACGCAACTTCCGGGACCTCAGAGGTGGCCTCGCTGCCCTGCGGCGATGTTGAGGGTGGGTGATAACGCGGCTAGTGCGACGCGACCGGGTGATCGCCGTTCGGTCAGCCGGTCGCCGCAATTGCCGGGGAAGCCGACGCACAGCAGAAGCAGCCTGCGCGGCACTGTTACGTTGATCTAGGGGCGATCGCAGGGCCCGAACAGATCGTTCCGCCTCCGCCAACGCGATCCAGAGGAGCACAGCCGACGATGTCACCGAGCGAGCGCACTACCGATCGTGTACTGGCCGTGTGGGCGCCCCCGGAATTCGTGTCCGACGGCAGCAACGGAATTCTGAGTTGGGTCGGACCAGCGTTGCGTACGCCCACCGGGTTGCGGCTGTCCCTCGCGGCGGAAGTGGTCGGCGATGCCGCGCCGTCGTTGCGGAGTTACCAGGTCGGGGTGTCGGCACTGGCCAACGGTGTGGCCACCGACGTGGGCTGGGGAAGCAGCTCGTCCGACACCCACGCCGGCACGACCTTCACATTGCCCGACCTCGGCCCGGATACGACACCGCTCGATATCGAGCTGACCATCGACGACGTCACCACCGACGGTCCCTGGGTGAGGCGACTGTCTCGGCCGAACGACATCGTCTACTCAGCGCCGCTGGGCGATCCACGGGGCCGATTGGCCATGCTGACGAATCCAGCTTTCGTAACCGACGAGGATGGTCCGATCGAGGCCTGGATCGGACCGATCACGCTCGATCCCAACGGCATCGAGTTCCTCTACACCGCAACCGCGCTCGACGAACGCGCACCATCCATCTGGGACTACGAGGTCGATGCCGTCCTGCGCGCCAACTTCGGAACCTCGGAGGTGGTGGCCGGCGAATCGACCTCGGCGACACGAACGATCAGAACCTTCCAGGCCCCGATCCCGGACGACATCGCAGACACGCCCTGGGACTTCGAGCTGACCCTTACCGACCACACGGCAGGACTCACCTGGTCGACCGAATTCTCGTGGAATGGACCGATGTCCTAGCGCTCGCACTGCCAGCTCCCTGGTCCAGGTCGGCACAGTAGCTCGACCCGAGGACTGCAGACGGAGGGCGTCCGCATGGGTGCGAAGGGCAGCGAGAGAAGCGATCGACCTTCGGCTCAGTAAGTGCCCCCAGTCGGACTCGAACCGACACTTGGCGGATTTTAAGTCCGCTGCCTCTGCCAATTGGGCTATAGGGGCGTCCGGGACAGCGTACCGAGTCGTACGGCTGTACCGGAATTCCGACAATTTGTCGGGGTGGCGGGGCGTCGGCCGTGGCCGGGTGCCGGACGGCGCGGTCGGGTGACCGGTGCCGGTGGCGGTTGTTCGCAGCCCGGGTTGGCAGGCGTCCCAGAGAACTAGATCGGTGGCGGCGGGCTGGTGTTAGCGTCCGCGCGTCATCTCGGCGTGTCGGATGTTCGCGGCGGAGTGTCAGCGCCGGGGTGGCAGCGGGATCCTGGCGAGGTCGGTGGCTATGTGGATCTCGCCGGAGAAGTACTTCGCCGCTTCGGCCAAGTGCTCGTCGAGGTCGCGGTAGCGCTGGGAGAAGTGGGTGAGCACCAGGGTGCGAACGCCCGCGTCGGCGGCCACCCGGGCGGCTTGGCCCGCCGTGAGATGGCCGTATTCGAGGGCCAGCTGTTCGTCGGCGTCCAGGAACGTGGCTTCGATGACGAGCATGTCGACGTCGGCGGCCAGCTCCCCGATTCCGGGGCACAGCCGGGTGTCCATCACGAAGGCGAAGCTCTGACCGGAGCGCGGTTCGCTGATCTCCGCCAAAGTGATCGTGCGCCCCTCGAATTCGACACTGCCGCGCTGTTGCAGTTCGGAGATGATCGGGCCGCGCAATCCCAGGGCGCGCAAGCGGTCCGGCAGAATGCGCCGGCCGGGCGGCTCGCTGAGCCGATAGCCGAAGGTGTCCACCGGATGGGAGAGCCGCACCGCCGTCACCGTGAACGCCGCCTCGGGCAGGTCGACGGGACCTGGGGCGAGGATCGGGCGAGGCCGCAGCTCGGCGCGGTGATAGTACGACGTCGCGTTGACCAGGCGCTCGTAGTACGCCGCGCCGGACGCCGGGAAGCAGACGTCGACCGGATGCGGCACCCGGTCGAGATTGATCCGCTGCACCACTCCGGCCAGCCCGAGACTGTGGTCGCCGTGGAAATGGGTGATCGCGATCCGGGTGAGCCCGGTGACGGTCACACCGGCATAGGTCATCTGCCGTTGCGTGCCCTCACCGGGATCGAACAGGATCGCCTCGTCGTCCCACCGGAGCAGGTACCCGTTGTGGTTTCGCTGTTTCGTCGGCACCTGACTAGCGGTCCCGAGAACAACCAACTCACGCTGCGACACGGCGTCAGGCTATCCGCCGCCCCCCCACACCCGAACTCCGGCCGCGTCCTAGGTGACGGATGCCTTCCGGAGCACGGAGTTGTGCCGGGAGTAGGCGAAGTAGACGACGAACCCGATCACCATCCACACCAGGAACCGCAGCCAGGTCTCCACCGAGAGATTCAGCATCAGCCACACGCACGCCAGCACCGCCAGGATGGGGATCAGCGGTACCAGCGGAACCCGGAATCCACGCGGCAGGTCCGGACGCGTGCGTCGCAGGATGAGCACGCCGACCGACACCAGCACGAACGCGAACAGCGTCCCGATGTTGACCATCTCCTCCAGCGTGCCGAAATCCACGAACCCGGCCAGCAGCGCACACGCCACGCCGACGATGACGGTGACCCGCACCGGCGTGCCGTTCTTACCGGTGTGCGAGAGCTTGCGCGGCATCAGCCCGTCACGCGACATCGCGAACAGCACCCGGGTCTGCCCGAGATACATCACCATGACCACCGTGGTGAGCCCGGCGAGGGCGCCGATCGAGATGATGTTCTTCGCCCAGGTCACCCCGTGGATGCCGAACGCCGTGGCCAGTGTCGCGTCGCCATGGGACAACTCGGTGTAGGGCACCATGCCGGTGAGCACGAGCGACACCGCGACGTACAGGATCGTCACGATGAGCAGCGAGCCCAGGATGCCGCGGGGCACCGCCTTCTGCGGGTTGCGGGTCTCCTCCGCCGTCGTGGCGACGACGTCGAAGCCGATGAACGCGAAGAACACCAGGCTGGCCGCGGCGAGCAGGCCGTACCAGCCGAAGTTGCTGTGCCCGGCGCCGGTCAGGAAGGAGAACAGCGACTGCCGCAGCCCCTCGCCCCGCTCACCGGGCTGCGACGGCGGGATGTAGGGCGAGAGGTTCGAGGACTTGAAGTACGTGAGGCCGACGACCAGCACCAGCGCGATCACGCCCAGCTTGATGGCGACGGCGACCGCCGACACCCGCGAGGACACCTTGGTCCCGGTCGCGAGCAGCACGCCGAGCACCGTGATGAGCAGCACCGCGCCCCAGTCGAAGTTCACCGGGCCGAAGTGCGCGATCGGAGACGTGGTGCCGAGCACCTCGCCGAGGTATTGCGACCAACCCTTGGCCACCACCGCCACGGCGAGCGCGAACTCCAGGATCAGGTCCCAGCCGATGATCCAGGCGACGAGCTCGCCGAAGGTGGCGTAGGAGTAGGTGTAGGCACTGCCCGCCACCGGCACCGTGGAGGCGAACTCGGCGTAGCAGAGCGCGGTCAGTCCGCAGGCGATCGCGGCGAACACGAAGGCCAGCGAGACGGACGGACCCGCGACGGTGCCCGCGGTGCGCGCGGTGAGGGTGAAGATGCCCGCGCCGACCACGACGGCCACACCGAAGACGGTGAGGTCCCAGGCGGTCAAATCCTTGCGTAGCTTCGAGTCGGGTTCGTCGGTGTCGCGGATCGACTGTTCGACGGACTTGGTGCGGAACAGACCGCCCCACCGAGACGAGACATCACCCGCCGAATCGGCTTGTGGCCCGGGTTTCGTCACGCGTTCTCCTTAATTCGTGCCAATTGCTTGTGTTCTGTACCCAGACGGCGAGTCAATGCACGCCTGCCATGAATTTGCTGATCCATGGTGCGATGGCGGCGACGATCAGCCCCGCACACACCATGACCGTCCCGGTGATACCGAAATAGGCGAACTCGTGACCTGGGTCATAGAACCGAGCCAAACTACCCGACACCGACGTGCCGAGACCAACCGAGAAAAAAATACAATGCCATTGTCTGAGCCCGGAAAGCCTCCGGGGCGAGTCGAGTGCACGGCCGGCGCGATGTGCCCGGCCATGACCACGACGCCGCCGTAGAAGAGGGTGAGTTCCATCCCGGGCAAACGGTCGGCGATCCAGCCGCCCAGGACGGTGGGCAGAGAGACCAGGCCGACGTAGGCGCCGACGATGCCCGCGGCCGTGTCCTTGCCCAGGCCCAGACCGCCGTCGGTCGCCGAGTAGTGCAGGTAGTGCCCGAGGATGGTGACCATCCCGTAGAACGAGAAGCGCTCCCAGAGTTCGACGCCGAACAAGTTGGCCAGCCCGATCGGGTGGCCGAACACGGTTCGTGTCCCCACTGGTTCCCGCGATGTTTTCGCTTCGACCATGCTCCGAAGATCGCATCTCGAAGCGCGCCGGGGAGGATTCGTTTGTTCTGTTCAGGCGGGCCGCGGAACCTGGACGCGGCCGGTGGTTTGCCCCCGCACCTATCGGGCACCCCGCAATCGACAGGCAAACCGGCCCGCACCCAGAAAGCGTTGAGCTGATGGTCCACGTGGAAATCACCGTGCCGACTACACCGGAGCAGGTTTTCTCCGTCCTGGCCGACGGATGGCTGTTCGCCGCCTGGGTCGTCGGCGCCACGCACATTCGCGACGTCGACGACGAATGGCCCGGCGTCGGCGCGTCGCTGCACTACAGCGCGGGCGTATGGCCGTTCACCGTGAGCGACACCACGGAGGTCGTGTCGGTGGATCCGCCGCACATGCTCGAACTAGAGGCCAAGCTCTCGCCGTTCGGCGCCGCGTGGATCCGGCTGGAACTCGTCGAGACCGCGACCGACGAGACCCAGATCCGGATGTACGAGCACGCCGAACGCGGGTTGGGCCGGCTCATGCCCAACGCGCTGCAAGAACTCGTGCTGGTGCCGCGGAACATGGAATCGCTCTCCCGGCTCGCCGATATCGCCATCGGCAAGGCGCGCCGTGCGGGTCACGCCGGAATCGGAGTCCGCGCCGGAACCGAGACGCACGCCGAGGTGAAGCTGAACGGACACGTCCCACAGACCTGACCGCGGCCACGCGACCGAGCCGGATCAGGCGATCGACAGTGCGATGCCGTCGAGGATGTCGTGCTCACTGACGATCAGCTCGGAAATACCCGCGCGCCGGGACAACTCCTCCGCCAGTACTTCGGTGATGACCGCGCCGCCGCCGATCACGTCGACCCGGCCGGGGTGCATCGGCCCCAGCGCTGCGCGCTCATCGTGGTCCATGGCGATCAGCCGGTCGCAGACCTGATGCACCTGCTCCGAGGTCAAACGAGTGAGATGCACCCGCTCCGAGTCGTATTCGGGGAGATCGAGCGCGACCGCGGCGAGCGTGGTCATCGTGCCCGCCACGCCGACCCAGGTGTGCGCCCCTTCCACCGGGACGTGCGTGAACGCTTCGGTCAACCGCTCGGTGGCGAAGGCGCGGGCGGCGGCGATCTCCTCGGCGGTCGGCGGGTTGCCCGCCAGACACCGTTCGGTGATCCGGACGCAGCCGATGTCGGCGGAGAAGGCGGCGCGCACCCCCGCGCTGTCCCCGAACACCAGCTCGGTGGAACCGCCGCCCAGGTCGACGACGACGAATGGACCCGCCGCGCTGGACAATTCGCCGATGGCGCCGGCGAACGACAGGCGCGCCTCCTCGTCGCCGGTGATCACCTCGGCTTCCGCGCCCGCGACCACCGCGCCGAGTTCGGCACGCGCCATGGCGAAGAAATCCTCCCGGTTGGCGGCGTCCCGGGTGGCGGACGTCGCCACCATCCGCACCCGGCCGACGCCCGCCTCGCGCATCAGCGCGACGTAGTCGGCCAGGGCGGCGCGGGTGCGTTCGATCGCCTCCGGCGCCAGCGAGCCGGTCGCGTCGACGCCTTGGCCGAGGCGGACGATGCGCATCTCGCGGTGCACGTCGGCCAACCGCCCGTCGTCGAGCACGTCGGCGATCAGCAGTCGGATGGAGTTCGTGCCGCAATCCACGGCGGCTACCCGGTCACTCATCACTGTGCTCCAGTCTCTCGCGCGCTACTCGGCCGGGACGCGGGCCAGTCGGCCGGAATCGCGGTGCCGCGCAAGCCGTGTTCGGCGGCCAGCGCCACCGACTCGTCGCCGAGCGGATTCACGCCCGGCCCCTTGGCCAATGCGTGGGCGATCAGCACGTGCAGGCACTTGACCCGCTCGGGCATCCCGCCGCCGGTGAAATCCGTGCCGAGCGATTCGATTTCGTCGCGTTCGGCCAGATAGCTCTCGTGCGCGGCGCGGTAGGCGGCGGCCAGCTCCTCGTCCGCGGCGAGCCGCTCGGTCATCTCCCGCATCACGCCGGCCGATTCCTGCCTGCTCGCCTCCGCGGTGAGCCGGGGATCGGTGAGGTAGTAGAGGGTCGGGAAGGGGGTGCCGTCCGGCAACCGGGGCGCGGTCTTCACAACGGCCGGGATCCCGTCCGGGGTGCGGTAGGCGATGGCGAGCACGCCGCGCGGCGCACGGCCCAGCTGCTCGGCGATGATCGCGAGATCCTGGTCGGTGGGTGCGGTCACCTATGTCCTTCCGGTGCTCGAGGTGGTGGCGCGGCGGCCTAGGGCGTCGGCTGCGGCTCGGAGATGCTGCGCCACAAATCGGTGTACCAAGGCTGGGGGTCCCTGGCTCTGGTGGGCGCGGGCGGCGGCGCGGGCGCCTCGATGCCGGGCACCTGCACGATATACGGCGTCTCGCCTGGCATCACCAGACGCAGGCGGTCCCGCGCCTCGCTGCGGATGTAGGCCGGATCCTGTTGCTGCGCACGACGATCCCGCAGCCGGGCCAGATCCGTCTCGAGTTCCTCGCGCTGCTGCGCCAGCTGCGCCGCCTCCGCGCGCTGGGTGAAATACGTGCGCATCGGCACGGCGAGGGTGAGCGCGAGCCCACACACCACCATCGCGAGGATCACCGCCTTGCCGGTGGAGAGGCCGAGAAACGTGTGGTCGTGCCTGTCGCCGGCCGAACCAGTCTTGCGCGGTTTCGGCTTCTCCGCGGGCTCCGATCGCCTGCGACCGCGCTTGGCGGCGGAGTCGGCCGGGCGCGATCCGGCGGCACGCGACGTGCGGCGGTCCCCGCGTCCGGCCGGACTGGTCCCACGCGCACGTCGCTCCGTCATCTCACGCCTCGGTCTCTACTTCGCGGTACTCCCGGGGTTCGTGCCCCAGCTCAGCCTTCGAACGCGAAGCGGGGGAACGCGACGTCCCCCGCGTAGCGCGCCGAATCACCGAGCGCGTCCTCGATGCGCAGCAGCTGGTTGTACTTGGCGACCCGCTCGCTGCGCGCCGGGGCGCCGGTCTTGATCTGGCCGCTGCCCACCGCGACGGCGAGGTCGGCGATGGTGGTGTCCTCGGTCTCGCCGGAACGGTGCGACATCATCGTCTTGTAGCCGTTGCGATGCGCCAGCTCCACCGCGTCCAGGGTCTCGGTGAGGGTGCCGATCTGGTTCACCTTGACCAGCAGCGCGTTGGCGGCGCCCTTGGCGATGCCCTCCTCCAGGCGCTCCGGGTTGGTGACGAACAGGTCGTCGCCGACGAGCTGGATCTTCTCGCCGATCTGGTCGGTCAGGGTCACCCAGCCGTTCCAGTCGTCCTCCGACAGCGGGTCCTCGATGGACACCAGCGGGTAGGCGGCGATCAACTCGGCGTAGAACTGCGCCATCTCCTCGGCCGAACGCACCACACCTTCGAACTTGTAGCCGCTGCCGGAGGTGAAGAACTCGGTGGCGGCCACGTCCAGCGCCAGCGCCACGTCGCTGCCCAGCTTCAGGCCGGTCTTGGCGATGGCCTCACTGATCAGGTCGAGCGCCGCCTTGGTGCCCGCCACGTCGGGCGCGAAACCGCCTTCGTCACCGAGGCCGGTGGACAGGCCCTTGGCCTTCAGCACCGACTTCAGCGCGTGGTAGACCTCCGCGCCCCAGCGCAGCGACTCCTTGAAGGTGGGCGCGCCGATCGGGGCGACCATGAATTCCTGCACGTCGACGCCCGTGTCGGCGTGCGCGCCGCCGTTGAGGATGTTCATCATCGGGACGGGCAGCACGTGCGCGTTCGGGCCGCCGAGGTAGCGGAACAGTTCGAGGCCGGAGGACTCGGCGGCGGCGCGGGCCACCGCCAGCGAGACACCGAGCAGGGCGTTGGCGCCGAGCCGGGACTTGTCCTGGGTGCCGTCGAGGTCGAGCAGCACCTGGTCGACGGTGCGCTGCTCCACGGCGTCCAGGCCGATGACGGCGGGCGCGATCTCGTCGAGCACGCCCTCGACCGCCTTGCGCACGCCCTTGCCGCCGTAGCGCTCGCCGCCGTCGCGCAGTTCGACGGCCTCGTGCTCGCCGGTGGACGCGCCGGAGGGCACAGCCGCCCGGGTCAGGGTGCCGTCGTCGAGAGCGATCTCGACCTCGACGGTGGGGTTACCGCGCGAATCGAGGATCTCGCGAGCTCCGACCTGTTCGATGATGGCCACGAAAAAGACACTCCTTCGGCTGCTGACACGGTATGTCTCACGGGATGGGCCGTGCGCTGCGAGCCTATCGTCCCGGCGGCGAGGCGGGTAACCGGCACTCCGGCGACCGGGAGATCACACCCGGCGGCCGATGCTGTAGCTCGCGGCCCGGTCGCGCACGGTCAACAGGTAGCTGTGCGACTGGTTGTAGGTGAGCAACGCCCGCTGCCAGCCGTGCTCGGAGGTGAGGTCGCCGCCGCTGGCGCACAGATACCTGGCTGCGGTGAGCGCGGCGTCGTCGATGTTCTGCGGATCCGCGACGCCGTCTCCGTTGGCGTCGACGCCCCAGCGCTTCCAGGTCTCCGGGATGAACTGCAGCGGGCCGACGGCGCGATCGTGCTCCGGATCGCCGTCGAGCACGCCGCCGTCGGTGTCCCGCACCAACGCGACGCCCGGCGAGCCGTCCAGCGGGACTCCGATGATCGGCGGGCGGACCGAGCCGTCCGCGCCGAGCTGCGCCCCGCGATGGGTGCCGTGCTTGCTCTCCACGCTCGCGATGCCCGCGAGCGTCGTCCACGCGATGCCGCAGTCGGGACGGGCCCTGGTCATCACGGCCGCCGCGTAGCCGTACGCCTCCAGCGCGATCGGCGGTATGCCGAGCCCATCGGCCTGCTCATCGGCCCAGCCGCGCAACTGGACGGCGGTGCGACCGGGAGCGTCCAGGTCGATCACGGGCAGCGGGGCGCCCGGGCCGGGCGGGATGCCCTCCGGGATCGGGGTGCGGTCGGTCCCGCAACCGGCGAGCCCGAGGAGCACCACGATGGCGGCCGAGACGCCGGTCTTTCGCAACACCCTTCCATCATCCAGATGCCGGCGCGGGTCCGCGGCAAGCCGGTGACCGAGCGCACTGCGTGTCGAAAGCGCGTATGACCCGCACGGTCGCCGTGTCAGACCAGCAGTTCGCTGGTCGCGCTGTGCGTCGGCGCGGTGAGCACCGTTCCGGTGTCCCCGGATTCGACGACGCAACCCTGGTCGAGGACGATCAGCCGGGGACAGTATCCGGCGACCAAGGCCATGTCGTGTGTGATGACCAGCAAGGCGGTGTCACGTTCGGACCGGATCCGATCCAGCAGCGCCATGATCGCCGCCGCGGTGGTGTGGTCCAGCGCCGAAGTGATCTCGTCGCACAGGAGCACGGCGGGTTCGGCGGCGAGGGCGCGGGCCAGCGCGACTCGTTGCCGCTGGCCGCCGGACAGTTCGTGCGGATAGCGGGCGGCCAGGTCAGCGGAAAGCTCGACGGCGGCAAGAATTTCCTCGATCCGCCACGCGAGATCCCGGCGTGCGACCCGCCCGATCCGCCGCAAAGGGCGGCCGAGCGTTTGCGCCACGGTGCGGCGCGGGTTGAGCGCGGACCGGGGGTTTTGAGTGACCAATTGAATGCCGCCCGCGCCATGGTGAATTCGCCGGTTCGCCCCAACGGCGATCGGGTCGCCACGCAGTTCGAGCGATCCGGTCGCCGAATGGTGCAGCCCCGCGAGCACGCGAGCCAAGGTGGTCTTGCCCGCGCCCGACGCGCCCACCACCGCGAGCGCCGAGCCCGCCTTCAGCGCGAGGTCGATGTCGGCGAGCACCCGGTGTCCGTCGATCGAGGCGCTGATGTTCTCGGCGCGCAGCACGACGTCGGGCGGTCGGTTGTCCGTCGAGACGGCCGAAGGCTTGTGACAGTTGCGCGCTCGCTCTCCGGTCGAGGCGACGTCCGGCGGAGGGAGAGCACTTCGCCGTTCGGCACGCACCTGTGTACCGCCCGACGGAGACGGAGGCGGGGACGCCGGACGGACCGCGCCGAGTTCGACGATGTCGTCGGCGATCGAGTGCACGAGAGCGGTGTCGTGCCCGGACAGCAAGATCGCCGCCGAACGCTCGCGGGCGAGTGCCGCCAGCTGCCCGGCGATATCGGTGCGCAGTGCGCCGTGCAGCCCGGCCAGCGGCTCGTCCAGCACCAGCACGCCGGTCCGGCGGATCAGCGCCCTGGCGAGGGCGACGCGACGCTGCTGACCGCCGGACAATTCACCGGGGCGGCGGCGAAGGTAGTCCGGCGACAGACCGACCAGCGCGAGCGTGTCGATCAGGGTGGACTCGGGCGCGCGCGGCGCGACCTCGCGTAACAGGGCGCGCACGCGCAGCAGCGGGTTCAGCGCCGACCCGGGATCCTGCCCGACGTAAGCGATATGCTGACGTCGGAAGCGTTGCAGCGCAACGCGATCGAGCGCCAGCACATCGTGTCCGGCAACCGATGCCGAGCCCGTCGTGCGCGCCGCCGCGGACGGGAGTTGCCCGAGCAGTGCGCGCATCACCGTGGTCTTGCCCGACCCGGACGGGCCGGTGAGCGCCGTGACCGTGCCCGCCGGTATCCGGAAAGTCGCGGGTCCGGCCAATTCTCGCCCGTCCGGACCCAGCACGGTCAGGCCGTCGACCGCGACGAGATCGGCCCGCACCTGCCCGGCGTCATCCGCCTCGGCCGTCCGACGCGCGCTCGTCGTGACGTTCACGTTCATTCCCGCTCCCCTCGCCCGAACGCCGACACCGCCAGGTTCACGCTCACCGCGACGATCGCGATCGCGAGGCTCGGAGCGAGCACGGCCCAGGGGTTGAGCAGCATGCCGGAGGCGTTCTCGCGCACCATGACCGCCCAGTTGCTCGCACCGAGCGTCGTGGGCAACTGGAGGAAGGACGCCGTGCTCACCAGATAGACCGCCGCCACGAAACGCAGCCCGAGCTGAGTCGTCGACACCGCGCGCAGGTTCGGGATCACTTCCCGGAATACCAGGTGCCCGAGCGACTCACCGGCGGCTCGCGCGCTCTCTACATATCCGGACGCCGCGACCCCAGCGGCGGCGGCCGTGAAGATCCGCGCGCAATAGGGAACGCCGAACAGCAGCGCCAGGACGATCAGTCCCAGGGTTCCCGCGTCGGGCCACGAGGTCAGCACGAGCAGAATCCCCAGCACCGCGGGTAGCAGGATGAACAAGTCGGTGCCGAGTTCGATCCACTGGCCGATCCGCGGGCGCAGCGCCGCGACCGCGCCGAGGACACACGACAGTCCGGTCACCGACACCGCGATCACCGCGGCCACCAGCAGCAATCCCCAACCGCCATAGAGCAACTGGCTGAGCACGTCGCGGCCGAGCCGGTCGGTGCCCAACGGCGCGCAGGCAGCGGGATCGCCGAACGGGATGCCGATCGCTTCCTCCGCCGGGTGCGGCGCCAGCGTCGGTCCCAGCGCCGCCGCCAGCGTGACCAGCAGAGCGGGCGCGACGGCCAGCCACCCGAGCCGCCACCGCGCCGGGCGCGCGATCTTCGCGGGAGCCGTCATCGCCGCCCCCGCAACGACCAGGCGCGGATGCCGTCGGCGGCGGCGAGCACGACCATGATGAGCACCCCGGACAACGCGACCACCGCGGCCACCACCGAAGTGTCCCGATCGGCCACCGAACCGGCCAGGACCGCCCCTAGACCGGGATAGTTGAACACGGTCTCCACCACCAGAGCACCGCCGAGCAGCATCCCGACCGTGGTGGCGAAGCTGGCGACTATCGTCGGCAACGCGAACGGCAGCACGTGCCGCGCCAGCACCGCACGGGCCGAAAGCCCGTCCAGCACAGCGCTTTCCACGTGCGGAGCCAGCGCGGCGTCGGACAAGGCGGCGCGCACCACCCTGGTGTTCCATCCGATCTGGGGCAACGCGAGCGCGAGCACCGGCAACACCAGCATCTCCGGTCCGGCCGGCATCCCCGACCGGCCGGTGATGGTCACGGCGGGCAGCCAGCCCAGCGCCAGCGCGAACACCAGGATCAGCACCGTGGCGATCACGAATTCGGGAACGGCCACCGCGGTGGTCGTCGTCGGCTGCAAGACGCGCGCGGCCACGCTGCCCGGACGCGTCGCCCACCACGCGCCGAGCGCGAGCGACGCGAGCACGGTCACCGCGAGGGCGATACCGCCGAGCAGCAGCGTCGGCGGGAACTTGTCGACGAGCAGGTCGTCGACCGGCCGTCCGCGCGCGGTACGTCCGAAATCGCCGGTCACGACGCCCGCGATCCAGTTCCAGAACCGCACCGCCAGGGGACGGTCCAGTCCGAGTTCGTGTTCTTTGGCGGCGATCTGCTCGGGCGTGGCCTCCCGGCCGAGGACGGCGCGGGCGGCGTCGCCCGGCAGCAGGTCCACGGCGACGAAGACGCAGGCCAGCAGCGTCACCAGCAGGATGACGCGCCGGAGCAGCAGTCGCGCGAACAGCATCACCCGGCCAGCCAGGCCTTCTCCAGCTGGACCCTGGCGAACCCGCCGAGCGTGGGCAGGTCGCGCACCCGGGAGGCGGCGATGTCGATGCCGTCGGCCATGCCCCAGACCAGGTAGCCGCCGCGCTCGTACTGGATGCGCTGCAACTCCTGATTCGCCTGCCGGTACTCCGCGTCGGTGCGCGCGGCGAGCGCTTTCGCGGTCGCGGCGTCGAATTCGGCGTCCGTGAAACCGGTTTCGTTGCGGTTCGATCCGCTCGAAAGCAATTTGCTCGCGAAGAAGAGGGTGGAGTCGTTGGTGCCCCAGGAGATCGTGTACAGCGGCGCCTTCAACCAGGTCTGGTCGTAGAAGGCGTTCGGCTCCTGGGTGACCACGTCCAGCCGGACGCCGATCTCGGCGAGCTGGGTGGCGATCACCTTCGCCGATTCCACCTCACCGGGCGCCTCGGCCTTGGTGACGAAGGGGTAGCTGCGCCCGGTGTCGAATTTCGCCTCGCGCAACAGCGCTTTCGCGCGATCGAGGTCGCGGGTGCGCTGGGCGAGGGAGGTGTCGTAGAGCGGATCGGCCGTGCCGAGAATGTCGTTGGCCACCGTTCCGTATCCGGAATGCACCTGGTTGACCAAGGCTTTGCGGTCGATGCCGAGCCGTAGGGCGGTGCGCACCCGTGCGTCGGCGAACGGGCCGTCGGAGCTGCGCATGGCGACACCGACCACCGTATCGTTCGGTCGGCGCACGACGGCCAGATCGCCGCGTCCCTCGGCGGTGCGGCCCGCGATGGCGCCGACGTTGGAGGCCAGGTCGATCTGCCCGCCGAGCACCGCGTTGCCCAGCGCGGTCACGCTTTCGAACATGGTTACCTCGATGGCGTCCAGCGGCGGCGGCCCGCCGTGCCACCGCTCGTTGCGCACCAGCCGGGCGTTGCCGCCCTGATAGGACTCCAACCGGAACGGTCCGCTGCCCACGGCCTTGGTGAAATCGGTGGTGTCCTTTTTGACCGTGAACGTCATCAGCCGCACCAGCAGCGGCAGTTGGGTATTCGGTTCGGGCACGGCCAGCACCACCCGGTTCGGCCCGTCGGCGGAGATGTCCTCCACGGCCACCGGCATCTTCGACGCGCCACCGACCGTGCGCAGCCTGCGCAGCGACCACACGACATCTTCGGACGTCACCGGTGTCCCGTCGTGGAAGGTCGCGTTCTCGGCCAGGGTGAAGCTCCAGCGCCGCCGGTCGGCGTCGGGCTCCCACCGATTCGCCAGGCGGGGAACGACGTTCGGGTTGCCGCCCGGCACGGTGAGGGCGTCGTAGACCAGGGAGGTGACGAGGAAGTCGCTGTCGTTGCTGAGGTTGGCGTGCGGATCGCGTTCGATGCGCGCCGCGGTGCCGAGCGCGCCGACTCGCAGCGTGCCGCCAGGTCGTGCGGGCCCGGACACGTCGGCGTCATCGGAACAAGCGGCCACCAGCAGCACAGCCCCCACGCCGAGACTCGACCGCAGCAAGTCCCTTCGATTCAAAACCATTGTGCTGCCCCTCTTCCTGAACCGAACCCACGGCGGTACCGCACACAGTGCCTTGATCAGGACAGGCTAGCCTAATGCGCGGCGCGACTCGCCGATACCGGCATCAAAACGGCAGTGCAAGGGCGCATCTCCCGCAAACCGCCGACCGAGCCCCGGCACGCCCACCGGACCGACTTCACCCGAGCCGAAGTTATGCGATTCGGCTATTTTTTGCCGACTCGCTTAGGTAAGCCTTGCTTCACTTCCTACAAAGGGCTACCTTCCCATACTAATCGTGAACCCTGCTTTTCCCACTGCTGCGAAGAAGGGATACCCGGTGAAAAGCGTTCTCTCCGAACGTAAGCCGCTTCACCCCCTAGACCTCGAACGACGCGAGCTTTCCCCGGAAGCGGGCCGCGCGGTGCGCGCTGTCGCCAGAGAGATATCGGTCACGCTCGATCTCGCACTCGCCGATCCGGCGGCCGCGGCGCGCACCCTCTCGGACCCCGCGCTCATCGAACGGATCGATGCGGGCGCGGCACGGCTCCCCGCCGAAGTGCGCCACGCCATGCGCCCGCCCGCCACCCCCGCGGGCGCCACAGTCGTCGGTCGTCTTCCGCTGGTGGACAACGAATTCGGACCGACTCCGCCGAACTGGCGGGAGGCGGCGCGCTGGAGCGGAGATCCGGAGCGGCGCGCGCGTTCGTTCGAACTCGACTTGGTGATGCTGCTGCTGGCGCGGAGCGCGGGCGAGCCGTTCGGCTGGCAGGGCCAGCAGGACGGCCGATTGGTCAACAATATTGTTCCCGCGGCCGGTCAGGAACACGAACAGTCCGGCGCCAGCAGCAAAGCGC
Source organism: Nocardia sp. NPDC051911 (assembly GCF_040681035.1). NCBI lineage: Bacteria > Bacillati > Actinomycetota > Actinomycetes > Mycobacteriales > Nocardiaceae > Nocardia > Nocardia sp. NPDC051911. Next base: position 184,012 of record NZ_JBFAXY010000009.1, on the reverse strand, counting down.
TGCTCAGCCCGCACACCGAGGACGCCTTCCATCCGGAGCGCGCCCACCTGCTGATGCTCGGTTGCCTACGTAACCCGGATCTGGTCGGCACCACCGTGTCGTCGGTGCGCCGGATCGAACTGTCCACCGCGCAACGCGAACTGCTCAGCACTCCCGCACTGCCGATCCTGCCGGATGTCTCCTACGGCGACGGTCACGAAACCTACCCGGCCGCACCGATTCCGACGCTGTGGAGCATCGCGGGCGCCGACCGGCAGACGCTGCGCTACGACCCGGCGTACACACCGCTCGACGACGCCGACCCGGAATTCCGCGCGGCATATGAACAACTCGCCGCCGAGCTCGAACGCGTCTGCGTCACCGCGTCGCTCGCCCCCGGCGAGCTGTTGCTGGTGGACAACGACGTCGCCGTGCACGGCCGAGTGCCGTTCACCGCCCGGTACGACGGCACCGACCGGTGGCTCAAGCGAGTGAACATCCGGCTTCCGGAACGCCGACGGCGGGCCGAGGAAGCCGACGAGAATGGCTACGGGCAACAAACCGTAGCCCCGTTCCGGACGGCGGCCACCCCGCCGGTTCAGAGCGGCACTCATGAGCGGGATGCAGTACGACATGATCGAGGACCCCTTGAGCACGCGTGACCGAAGCACACCCCTGCGGGTGTTGAGCCGAAGCGACCTCGCCGACGTGCCGATCACACCGGCCGCGGTGGTACGCGCCGTGGAAGAGGCGTATCTCGCCCTGGCGGCGGGCGATTCGGACAATCCGCGCAAGCTCAGCGTCGCCAACCCCGACGGCTGGTCGGTCGCCTACGCCATGCTCGGCCGGGACGGCCGCAGGCGCGTGGTGGCGATGAAGACCTCCTACAAGTTCGACCCCGGCCACGATCGCAGCACGAAGCGGTACTACACGACCATCACGCTCTACGACGACAGCACCGGCGCGCCGATCGCGATGATGGACTGCGCGCGGGTCGGCGCGTTGCGCACGCCCGCGGTGTCGGCTCTGCTGGTGCGCGAGACGATCCGGCGGGGCGCGGAGAGCGTGCTGCTGATCGGCACCGGAACCCAGGGCCGCAACGCCCTTCCGCATCTGCTCGCCGCGAACCCGCAGCTGCGCAAGCTGATGGTCTACGGCACGCACCCCGAGGGCCTGGCAGCCGTGCATCGCGTGCTCGCCGAGCACCATCCGCACGCGCTGCTCGAGACCGTCACCGATCCACGCGCCGCGGCGGCCACGGCCGATGTCGTGCTGGCCACGGCGGGCCCGGCCACCGAAGTGGCGCTCGAATCCGACGATCTGGCCCCCGGTTCGGTGGCGGTGCTGGTCGGTTACGGGCTCGCGCCGTCCGCGCTGACCGATGCCGACCGCGTGATCGCGACCAGCGCCGAGCAGATGGCGCTGACCGGCACCGACATGGCCGGGCCCGACGGCACGCTGCGCACGGTGGACGCCGAGCTGCCGCAGATCCTCGATCGCCGTGCGGTCGCGCGCCGCTCCGACGACGAGCGCGTCTTCGTCTACAACAGCGGGCTGGTGCTGACCGACATCGCGGTGGCCCACGCGCTGGCGGAGCGGGCGATCGCGGAAGGCCGTGGCACGGAGGTACCGCTGTGGGACTAGCGCACGGAGGTGCACGGTGGGACTAGAACACGCGAGTGTCACCGTGGCGCCCGCGGACGAGGCGGCCACGCGCGATTCGATCAGCGCGTCACCGATGCCCGCGCATCTCGATCCGTGGGAGCGCCGCCTGTTCGCCGATCCGGACCTGCTCGGTGACCTCGCTTTCACGCTGGGCGGGCCGTTCCACGTGATGTACCCGGCGCGGGTCGGCCACAACATCCGGGCCTTCCACGGAGCTTTCGAGAGCGCCGGGGTGCAAGGTGCCATCTACTACGGCAAGAAAGCGAACAAGGCCGCGTGCGTCGCGCGAGCCTGCGCGGAACACGGTGCGGGCGTCGACGTCGCCAGCGTCGGCGAACTGACCACCGCGCTGGCACAAGGCGTGCGCGGTGCCGAGCTCATGGTGACCGGACCGGCGAAGGCGGACGACCTGCTGTGGCTGGCCGCCCGGCACGGTGCGCTGATCGCCGTGGACGATCTCGGCGAGCTCGAACGGCTCGCCGCGCTGGCGCCCGCCGACGGGCCCGCGCGAGTGCTGATCCGCGTGCTGCCCGCGGCCTCGGCCAGCCGGTTCGGCATGACCTCCGGCGAAATCGAGGAAGCCCTCGCGCTGTGCGGCGCACGCGATTCGATTCGTTTGGAGGGCTTCAGTTTCCATCTGTCGGGCTACGACGCGGTGGCGCGCGCGGAACTGGCGGGCGAGCTGATCGCCCGCTGTCTGCACGCGCGCACGCTGGGGCATCCGGCCACCACCGTGTCGATCGGCGGCGGCTTCGGCGTCGACTACGTTCCGGCGGACGCGGCGATGGAGTTCACGGCGCGGGCGGGCAGGCAGTGGTTCCACTCCGGCAAGGCCTTCGATTCGTACTATCCGTACCACTTTCCGGTGCCCGGCGCGGCCATGCTCGCGCAGATCCTCGACCACGCGGATCTCGCCGGGCGACTGCGCGACAACGCCGTGCGGCTGGCCGTCGAACCGGGGCGCGCGCTGCTCGCGCACGCGGGCTGCACCGTTTTTCGCGTCCAAGGCAGCAAGACCAGGCACGCGCACGGCCAGCCCTACCGGTTGCTCACCGTGGACGGCACCAGCCTCAGTCTCTCGGAGCAATGGTTCGACAGCGAGTATCTGCCCGATCCGGTGCTGTGGCCCGCGCGGCCCGGCACCGCGACGCCGACCAGCGTCGGGGCGGCCACCTGTCTGGATTCCGACATGCTGAGCTGGCGGCGGGTGCCGTTGCCTCGCCCCGCCGAGGTCGGCGATCTGCTGATCTACCCGAATACCGCCGGTTATCAGATGGATTCGAACGAGTCCGCGTTTCACGAACTGCCCATCCCACCGAAAGTCGTACTGCACGACGCACCCGGCGATCGCTTCCGCTGGACCCGCGACGGCAGCTGACCCGACTTCCCGATTAGAACCAGGAGACCTCGATGCCGCTCGTCACGCGCGTGACGGATCTGATCGGCCGCACGCCGCTGTTCGAGCTCGCGGCCACCGCGACCGGCACCCGCCTGCTGCTCAAACTGGAGCAGTTCAACCCGACCGGTGCGGCCAAGATCAGGATGGCGCGCGAAATGGTGCTCGACGCCGAGCGTCGCGGTTTGCTACGCAGTGGCGGACATATCATCGAGTCCACATCCGGCAACACCGGGCTCGGCCTCGCGGTAGTTGCCGCGGAACGTGGGTATCGCTTCACCGCAGTGGTCGACCATCACGCATGTAAGGACAAACTGCGCGCGATGCGGGCAATGGGTGCGGAACTGGTGTTCGTCGCCGACGAGGGCGACGACAACCTGGCCACCTCGGCACGGGAGGACCTGGCCGAGGCGATGGCGGCCGAACGGGACGACGCGTACTTCACCGAGCAGCACAACAACGACGCCAACGCGGTGGGCTACTACCCGGTGGCCGAGGAATTGCTCGAGGACGTCGACCGGGTCGACATCCTGCTGTCCGCCGTGGGGACCGGAGGTTCGCTGTTCGGCACCGCGACCCGGCTGCGCCAGCTCGGCTGCACGCCGCACGTCATCGGGGTCGAACCGGTCGGCTCGATCGCCTTCGGCGGGCCGGGCGGTCCGTACTGGCAGTCGGGCACCGGCACCCCGCCGGGCGCCACCATCGGCACCGCCGTGGACTATTCGCTGCTGGACGAGGGCGTGAAGGTCACCGACGTGGCGGCCTTCGCGACCGCCCGCGCGGTCGCCGCCGAACTGGGGCTGATGATCGGCGGGTCGGCGGGCGGCTCGGTGTACGCCGCGCTCACCCGGCTGGAGGAGTTCCCGCCGGGCTCCACCGTGGTCACCATCGTGTGCGACGGCGGGGAGAAGTACTTGGACACGGTGTTCGACGACGAGTGGATGAACGAGCGCGACCTGCTCGACCCCGGCACCGAACGCGAGATCGCGCTGCTGCTGCGGCGCTACACGCCCGCCGCCAGGAGCACGTTGGTGGAAGCGCGGTGAGGTCCGGTCGTTGGTACGGTGCGACGCTGCGCCCGCGCGGGACGACGCTCCCGCCCTCTGTGAAGGAGAACCGGTGATCGTGACGAGTTTCCGCGGCGACGGCGGGCGGCTCACCGCGCTCGCGACGCCGATCGCGCTGACCCAGCTCGCCCAGATCGCGGTATCCACCACGAACATCGCGCTGATGGGCACGCTCGGCGTGCGGCAGGTCGCCGCGGGCGGCCTGGCGATCGTGCTGTTCAACCAGATCCGCACCATGTGCGTCGGTTTGATCACCGGCAGCGGCAACCAGATCGCCACCGCCGTGAGCGCGGCGGGCAAACGCGGCGAATCACCGGATCCGGAGATCCGCGACCTGCTGCGCTCGAGCTTCGCGATCGCCACGATCGCCGGGTTGCTCGGCGGTGCGGTGCTGATCGGGCTCGGCTGGGCGCTGCCCTGGCTCGGCCAGGACCCGGGAGTGCTCGCCGACGCCCGCCCGCTGATGATGGCGCTCGCGCCGGGCCTGCTGCCGTGCCTGTGGTTCCAGGTGCTGCGCCAGTACACGGTCGGCATGCAGCGCCCGCAGGCGCTGCTGCTGGTGACGCTCGGCTCGGTGGTGCTGAATCTGCTGTTGGCGCTGGGCTTCATCCACGGCAAGGGCGGCCTGCCCGAACTCGGGCTCACCGGTATCGGTGTCGCGACCTCGCTGGTCTTCCTGATCACCTTCGGCGTGTTCTGGGTGATGGTGTGGCGCGACGAGGAACTCGGCCGCACCCTGCCCGGCACGCCGCTGCCGGTGCGGCTCACCACCGTGCGCGCCGAGCTGCGACTGGGCACGCCGATCGCGCTGACCTACGGCTCCGAGGCCGGCATGTTCTCGGTGCTCGCGCTGGTCATGGGCAGCATCGGCCCGGCGGCGCTGGCCGCGCACAACGTCGTCTACCAGATCATCTACATCGTGTTCCAGGTGGCGATCGGTCTCTCGCACGGTGCGTCGATCCTGGTCAGCCACGCGGTCGCGCGCGACGAGCATGCGCACGCCCGTGCACTGGCCTGGCTGGCGCTGCGGCACGCCGCGGTGATCGCCGCGGTGACGGGCGCGGTGTACGTGATGGCCCCCGATCTGGTGCTGCGCCCCTTCCTGGACTCCTCGGACGCCGACACCATCCAGGTCGCGCACACCCTGCTGCTGATCGGCATCGTGCTGCAATTCTTCGACGCCGCTCAGAACATCGGCACCGGCCTGCTGCGCGGGCTGAAGGCGACCAACGCGGGCTTCCGGCTCTCCCTGATCGGCTACTGGGGCGTAGGCCTGCCCGTAGCCCTGCTGCTGGCCTATCCGGCCGGGCTCGGCGCGGCGGGCGTCTGGTGGGGACTCACCGCGGGCCTGGCCACCACCGCGATCCTCATGCTGCGCCGCTACTTCGCGTTGCTGGACGAGAAGGACCGCGACCGCCCGCACCTGCTCCCGGAGACCCTCACGACCCAGAGCTGATCGGTCCCGATCGCGCTCCGGGCACCTCCGGGTCGTCGGACGGCTCTCGCGATCGCCGAAGCCGCATCGGCCGGGCCCTCGGCCGCACGACAAGTTGGGCTGAACCGGTCCGACGTGGTCCACGACGGACGCCTACCCCGTTCCGGGGCTGCCCCGGCACGCCACTCGCGGTGCCGAAGGGCGGCCTCGGAGCAGCTAGTCCAGCCCGGGACGGGGATGCCTCGAAACCCGCCGTGTACCGGCCCGACGGCCCGTCGCGGGGCAGCGCCCGCAGCGGCTTCGACCGGAGCTTCGACGCTCGGGAGCCGTGCTCGGACCGTGCGATCGCGAAGGTCCGGCGGACTCCGGGCCTGCCGGTGCCGGAACGTGCGATCGAGATCGTGGGCACCGACGACGGAAACTGGACTCGCGCCGACCCGGTTCGGCCATCACCGTCGGCGCTCCACGCGTGCGGGTTCTCTCGACAACGACCGTGGCGGAGGGTGTGTCGCGTAGCGTTGAAAACGTCGTCGGCCGGGCCGGGATGACGTGCGCGGCCCGGGATCGGGAGGTGCCGGATGCTGAGCGTGTTCTCCTCGCCGGGGCACTACGTGCAGGGCCGGGACGCCACCGCCGCGCTCGGGGCGGAGATGACCCGCCTCGGCATCGGCGGGCCGGTGCTCATCGTGGCGGGCTCCAGCGCTTTCCGGCTGCTGGCAAGCACCTGGGAGCGCTCGCTGACAGACGCGAAGATCGCCTATTCGATCCATCTGTCCGGTGGCGAATGCAGCCGGGCCGAGATCGCCCGGATCGCCCACGCCGTCGAGGAATCCGGCAGCACGGTCGTCCTCGGGGCGGGCGGCGGCAAGGTGCTCGACGCGGCCCGCGCGGTCGCCGACGACCTCGATCTGCCGATGATCAGTTGCCCGAGCACCGCCTCCAGCGACGCACCGTGCAGCGCGCTGTCGGTGATCTACACCGACGCGGGCGAGTTCGAGGCGTATCAGCTCGTGCGGCGGAATCCGGCGCTGGTGCTGGTGGACACCTCGGTCGTCGCGCAGGCCCCGGCCCGGCTGCTCGCCGCGGGCATGGGCGATGCCCTGGCGACCTGGTTCGAGGCGCGCACGTGCAGCGCCGCCCAGGTGCGCAACATGCGCGGCGGCGCCTCCACGCGCAGCGCCGCCGCCTTGGCCGAACTCTGCTATCGCACCCTGCTCGCCGACGGCGCGCAGGCGCTGACCGCCGTCCACACCCGCGGCGTCACACCGGCGCTGGAGCGCGTCGTCGAGGCCAACACCTTGCTCTCCGGACTCGGCTTCGAATCGTCCGGGCTGGCCGCGGCGCACGCCGTGCACAACGGTCTGACCGCCGCCGCGCGAACGCGCCCGTTCCTGCACGGCGAGAAGGTCGCGTTCGGCACCCTCACCCAATTGGTGCTCGAGGGCGCGCCCGCGTCCGAGATCGGCACGGTGCTGGATTTCTGCGCCGAGGTGGGTTTGCCGACCACGCTGGCCGCCCTCGGGCTGCCCGAGGCCGACGACGAGACACTGGCGGCCATCGCACAGCGTGCGACCGCTCCGGGCGAGACGATCCACAACGAACCCTTCACGGTGGATGCCGCGATGGTCGTGGACGCCCTGCGCACCGCCGACGCCCTCGGTCGGTGACCAATCCCACATCCACCCGCGTTCACCCAGCGTCCGACACCGAAACCTCACCTTCCCGCAAGCGAGTCTTCATCAACCGCCGGGAAACCTGTCCGTAACCGGCGCTATCGTGGCGACGGAGCCAAGCCAATGGCGGGCAAACCGCCAGGAGGGATTCGGTCCGGTGTCCATCACCAGAGTCGCGGAGTATCCGCGTCCGGATCATGTGTTGTTCCACTTCAGCGATACACATCTCATCGCGGGCCACGACCCCCTGTACGGCGATGTCGACGCCGACCTGCGGTTACGGCAACTGCTGGACCAGGCCGCGGCGAGCGGGATCCGGCCGACCGCGATCGTGTTCACCGGCGACCTCACCGACCGGGGCGAGCCCGCCGCGTACGCCAAGCTGAAGTCGATCGTCGAACCATTCGCCAGAAGTCTGCAGGCGCCCATCGTGTGGGTCACCGGCAACCACGACGACCGCGCCGCCCTCCGCGCCCGCCTGCTCCACGAGTACCCCACCAATTCCCCGCTGGACCGGGTGCATCTGATCGACGGATTGCGCATCGTCGCCTTGGACACCTCGGTGCCCGGCCACCACTACGGGGAGATCTCCGACGACCAGCTGGAGTGGCTGCGCTCGGTCCTGGCCGAGCCCGCGCCCTTCGGCACCATCCTGGCCATGCACCACCCGCCGGTGCCGTGCGTGATCGACCTCGCCGTCACGGTGGAACTACGGGATCAGCGCCGACTGGCCGACGTGCTGGACGGCACCGACGTGCGCGCCGTCCTCGCCGGGCACCTGCACTTCTCCACCAGCGCCACGTTCGCGGGCATCCCCGTCTCGGTGGCGTCGGCCACCTGCTACAGCCAGGATCTCGGTGTGGCGCAGGGTGGCCTGCGCGGCCGGGACGGCGCGCAGGCCTTCAACTACGTGCACATCTATCCGGACACCGTGGTGCACTCGGTGGTGCCCATCGAGCGCGGTCGCACGGTGGGCGCTCCCGCCACGCCGGAGGAGGCGCGGCAACGGCTGACGGAGGAGGGCATCGTGATCCCGCCCGCCGCGCGCATCCCGCACGTCATGCGGCGCCCTGCGTCGACTCCGGAAGCGGATGACGAGGCGGTGTACTGAGCCGTTCCCACGGCGCGGGCTCGGGGTAGTAGCGGGCCAGGAACTCCGAGACGATCCGCACCCGGTCGGACTCGGCGACCTCGGGGAAACTGCCGTCGTTGAGGCAGAAGAAGTCGACGTCGCGATGACGCGCCAGCCCGTCCAGCAATGCCAGACCGTGGTAGCTGGTCGTGTCGACGTACCGCATCTTCGCCGACTCCTGGGGCACCGCGCGCCCGGTCAGCATGGCGTAGTAGTGATACAGCGAATTGGTGACCGAGATGTCGGTGGCCGCGCGGAACCGGCTCGCGCTCGTGCGCGCGAAGTCCGCGGCGAACTCCTCCTCCATCTCCATGAGCACGCTGCGTCGCAATGGCGCGGGCGTGTGCTCCAGGTGCCGCGTGATGACATAACCGAAGCGCTCCGCCAGCAGCGCCCGGTTCACCCGGGCGGCGTTCTCGAAACCGCTGCGCCGCTCGTTGTTGCGTCCGGGCCCGATCCTGGTGTCCGCTTCGATGAATCGGCTCACGCCGCCCGGCGTGAAGAACATCGACGGACGCACCGGACGTGCGAAGAACATGTCGTCGTTGGAGTACAAGAAGTGCTCGCTGAGCCCGTCGATGTGCTGCAACTGGCATTCCACCGCGTGCGAATTGAACACCGGCAAGCCGCTGACGTCCCGGAAGTGGTCCGCCGCGGGCACCACGGTCACCTTCGGATGCGCGGTCAGCCACTCCGGCGGCGTGGAGTCGGTCGCGATGAAGATCCTGCGGATCCACGGCGCGTTCTTGTGCACCGACCGCAGGGCGTACTTCAACTCGTCGATCTGGCGGATCCTGGCGTCCGCGTCGTCACCCTCGCCGACCACGACCTGAGCGAGCATCCCGGCGCGGCGGGCGCGGAATTCCGGATCGGAGCCGTCCACCCAGGAGAACACCAGGTCGATATCGAACCCGACGTCACCGGTCTGCGGCGCGAACATGTCCGCCAGGGTGGGCCAGGTCCGGTCGAACAGCCGCACCTGCGTGCGCTGGACGTCGGCGAGGTCGAAGACCGGGCGGGTCAGCGCGTTCGAGCGCGGGCAGGTCACCGTGTCGCCGTGGTATTCCCACAGCTCCAGCTCGACATGGTGCGCCGGGTCGTGGTCGCGCCCGAGCCGGAAGACGTTGTGCCGCAATTCGACACAGGAGAACCCCGCCGACATCGCCGCGGCGGTCACCCGGCGCACCATCAGGCGCTGCGCCGCGTCGGCCGCGAGCACGAGCCGGTGCCCGCTGTCGCGCACCAGCAGGAACGGCACCTCCGCGGCGGCGAGTTCCGCGCGCAGGTAGCCGAGATCCTCGATCATCGCGGCGGACACGGCGAGATTGCTCGCCATGGCCCGCGTGACCATTTCCACCGCCCCCGAGTCCACTGCTCCCCTGTCCGTCATGACTGCCTCCACTTCCGTCGAACCACCGGTCTGAAGATTGCGTCCGGGGCACCGCGCCGAGCGCCGATCCGTCGATGCCGGGGCATCGACGTGCGAGGACCGCGCGCCTGGCGCGGTGACATTCAGAAGTGGGGAAGGGTGCCGAAGCGCGGGTACGAATTGATCACCCGGTATGTAGACGACTGGTAGACCATTTCGTTTCACCTCACTCACGGCCGGACGCGCATGGCGTCATGGATGGAAACGCTGCACTCGTGCGGGAACGATCGAATGGCACGGGTGGCAGCTGCACGCCGGACGGTCATCGGCCGACTGGAAAGTGGTCTGCCCAGGAAACTCCGGGCACCTCTACGAATGATGCAACGCGCTCGACATTCCGTCAATCGGTGCGGCTGAACCGCACCTGTCCGTGGGCTGCCCACGGTCGTGGCACACACTGGGCAATATAATTAGGATAGGCTCACCATATCATCAGAGAAAGGGTTGTGCCGGTGCGCGTCGTCATTCTGTTCGGATCCGAGATGGGCACCGCGGAGTCCGCGGCGGACACCATCGCCGCGGAGTTGCGCGGGGCGCACGACGTCTCGGTGCACGACATGACGGACTTCGACCTCGCGGATCTGGACGTCCGCGACTTCCACGTCGTCGTGTGCTCGACCTACGGCGACGGCGAGCTGCCGACCGGCGCCGAACCCTTCGCCGACGCGCTCGACCGCGACACGCCGGATCTGCACGGGCTGCGTTTCGCCGTCTTCGGGCTCGGCGACATCGTGTACGGCGACACGTTCAACCGCGGCGGCGAGATCATCGCCGAGAAACTCGCCGCGCGCGGCGCCGTGCAGGTGGGCGAGCACGCGCGACACGACGCGTCGGCAGAGGTCCGCGTGCGCGACATGGCCAGGGAGTGGGCCGCCGCGCTCGACATTCCCGCGCTGATCTCGGCCTGACCGGCGCCGGGCACGCGCCGCTGGTCACCGAAGCGCGGTCCGGACAAAGCGCCCAGCGCCAGCGCGCAAGGCGCACAGCGCCTTAGACTGCTATCAAGCGCGGCACAGCCCGCCGCGCTCGACGATCCATGAGGTGACGAAGATGGCAGCCGGAGCGAGCCCCGCCCAACGTCAGCACAACTCGACAGATCATCCCGAGCTGGACGCGCTCCCGGAATGGCCACTGGAGACGATCGGTGTACTGGTGACCACCGACCCTGCACCGCATGCGATTCCGGTGTCCTGGCCGGTGCGGGCCGGTGACCGGCGCATCCTGATCAGCCTCAAGTACGATCGCGGTTCGCTGGCGCGGTTGCGCGAACATCCCGAGGTGGCCCTGCTGATCCTCGGTGGGGGCAACGTGGCGATGTGCGCAAGGGGCACCGCACACGTGGTCGCCGAGCAGATGCCCGACGCCGCCGACTACGTCGCCGTCCGCATCGACGTCGACGTGATCGACGACCATCGCCAGTCGGCCTTCGCGGTCGTGCAAGGCATCCAGCGCACGGTGCTCGACGACGAGAGCGAGTTGCGGGCGCTGAAGGGCCGGGTCGACACCCTGAGATCCTGGGCAGACCACCAGAACTAGATCGGCCCGGCGTTCCCGGGAGCAGAGAAAGAGGCGGCACCGGCCGTGCCGCGCGGAAGGGGATCATGAGCGTCACTCTGGCCAAAGGCGGCAATGTCTCGCTGTCGAAGCAGGCCGCGAATCTCACCAAGGTGTCGGTGGGGCTCGGCTGGGACGTGCGCACCACCACCGGCGCCGACTACGACCTCGACGCCAGTGCGCTCGCCTGCGGACCGAATCTGAAAGTGCTGTCCGATCAGCATTTCGTCTTCTACAACAACCTGCGCTCGCCCGATGGATCCATCGAGCACACCGGCGACAACCTCACCGGCGCGGGCGAGGGCGACGACGAGGTGATCAACATCGACCTCACCGCCACGCCGCCGAACATCACCAACATCTTCTTCCCGGTGTCCATCCACGACGCCGACGCACGCGGCCAGTCGTTCGGCCAGATCCGCAACGCCTTCATCCGCGTCGTCGACGCCGCCACCGGCGTCGAACTGGCCCGCTACGACCTCACCGAAGACGCCTCCACCGAAACGGCCATGATCTTCGGCGAGCTCTACCGCCACAACAACGAGTGGAAGTTCCGCGCCATCGGCCAGGGCTACGCCTCCGGGCTCGCGGGCATCGCCCGGGACTACGGCGTCAACGTCTGACGGTTCGATTCGGGTTCGCCGCGCCGGTCTTTCGGCCTCGTGCTCCATCGGCATCGAGCGCCGGAGGACCCGCGCGGCACGTTTCGCCTCCGGTCGAACTCACGGGAACCGCTTCGCGATCGCCGCGGCGATCGCTTCCGGTGCGTGTTCTTGAATGAAATGCCGCGCGTGCGGCAGCTCGACTACGTCGAGATCGGTGAAGGCGGCCCGCATTCGCGGGATACAGGCGTTCGGACGGAACACCATGTCCCGCATTCCCCACACCAACAGGGCCGGCTTGTCGCCGAGCAGGACGGGCACATCTCGGGCGAGTCGGTCCAGCAGCGGGCGTGCGGCACGAATTTCCTTGGGCGTCGCGGCGAGTCCGCGTCGGGCTTCCGCGGTGGGCTGCACCGCGCGATAGTGGTCGGCCTCGGCCGCGCTCAGCTTGCGCCCCAGTTCCGCGAGCAGGACGCGCTCGACGAGGAAATTCTGTTCGAGTATCCGCCGCTGCATCGGACGGCTGCCCATGATCACGCTGAACGCCCGATTCGCCAGCGCTTCGGTCGGCCAGAACGAGGTATTGCCCAGCACGATCCCCCGCACCCGATCAGCGCGCGCGGCGCTCGCGCCCAGACCGATGGGGCCGCCCCAGTCCTGTCCCATCAGAACGAAGCCGTCGAGCCGCAGGTGATCGATCAGTTCGCCGAGGACCGCGGTGTGCTCGGGGATCGTGTAGCCGAAGCCCTCGGGACGTTCGGACAATCCGAAACCCGGATAGTCGACGGCGATACACCGGTACCGGTCGCGCAGGTCCTTCACGATGTGGCGGTAGAGGAAGCTCCAAGCCGGAGCGCCATGACAGAACAGCAGCGGCGGCCCGGCCCCCTCGTCGATGTAGTGAACCCGGCCCGCCGACGAGTCGAACCAGCGCGACTCGAAGGGGTACAGACTCTTGTCAGGAACGAAATCGATCAGCATTGGCCCCTCCCTCCGAGACAGGCTACCTCGGGTGCACCCGAGCGCGCGGTCGCCTCCACCGAGAGGCCGTCTCCGGAGCGGAAACCCCCGTGGTCGGTTGATGAAGACCGACGATTTCAGCCCAGGCGGCCGGCCGAGTGGAACGACACGAATCGCGGAGTCACCCGCAGCAGACCGGGTCGTCACAGGGGTCACCGACTTCGCTTCCGTAGGCGACCAAGTGGTGGACCGGGGCCAGGATTCGTTCGGCGGTGTCGGGGTCGAGGGGCGGTGCGGACCGGTCGCTCGGTCGTCCCCAAGTGGGCGGCGTGTCGTCGATGTCGAAACGGGGTGCGCCATTGATGAACAGTGTCCACAGCGGGTGGTCGGGGAAGCCGTTCATCCGTAGAACCCACCACTGGCCGTCGACGTGGGCGGCGACGGGGAATCTGCCGTTCCCGGTCGACTGCCATCGCGGTCGTGCGTTCAGTTCGGGGTACCGCATTCTTTCAGTTTCCCTGAATCGGACGGCCGCGCGGGAGTCCTACTCGGTTCCCTCCGGCCAGAAGGCGTGCCAATCCTCGGCGGTGAGCGGAAGACGTTCGCCGCGTTCCTTTTCCGCGCTGTCCTCCGCCGCGCGGATGGCGGTGGCGAAGGTGAGCGTCGCTTTGCGGAGGCGTTCTTCGGCGCTTTCCGGGCCACCGAGGTGCACGACGCGCAGGGCTTCTGGAACGAGGGCGGGTGGCAGGCCCGCTTTGGTGCCGCGGGAGACGATCTTCTCGGCGAGTGCCAACGCGGGCTGGGCCATGGCTATGCCGTCCAGGCAGGAACGGCGGGACTTCTCGGCGGATTTGCGTTCTTCCCAAGCGCGTTCCTGGGCGGCGATCTTCTCGGCCACCGAGGCGTCGGGATCGATCGCGGAATCCACCAGGTGCGGGCTGCGGTTGACCAGCTTGGCCACCAGCGCGGCGGCGACGTCGTCGACGGTGAATTCGCCTGCGGCCTCGGCGATCCGGGAGTGGAAGAGCACTTGCAGCAGCAGGTCGCCGAGTTCTTCCTTGATCGTCTCGGCATCGTCGTGCTGGATGGCGTCGAGCAGTTCGTAGGTCTCCTCGAGCAGGTAGGGGCGCAGCGAGTCGTGGGTCTGGGTGACCTCCCACCCACCGAAATGCCAGAGCCGGTCCATGACCTCGACCGCCCCGGCCAGCCCCGCCGCGACCACCGCGGTGTCCGTGCGCGGTGTCGCCTCCCCGTCGCGCTCCACGCCGTGAACCGCGCGATGGCGGGCGGCCCGCAGAACGGACTCGTCGCGTGTCGAGCTCATCGCGGCGCCATCTCGGCGGCGACGGTGAGGTCGACCGCTCCCTGCGCCTTCCCGTCCAACGCCAGCAACAGATCGGCGGCGAATTGCAGCAGCACGACATCGCGGACGCGCTCGGCCCCGACACTGTCCTGCACGCGCGGCAGCGGAAGCTGCACCACCCCGGACGCGGCGCGGTACCCCGCGCTCGGGTAGAGCCGCTTGAGGCGCATCTGCTTGGAATCGGGCAGGTGCAGCGGCGAGATCTTCAAGGTCGTCCCGGTGACCGCGATCTCGGTGACCTCGTACTCGCGGGCGAGCAGGCGCAGTTTGGCCACCGACACCAGACGCCCGACTTCCACCGGCAACGGGCCGTACCGGTCGACGAGTTCCTCCACGACCTGTGCGAGCGCCGAATCATCCTGCGCGGCGGCGAGTTTGCGGTATGCCTCCAGGCGCAGCCGGTCACTGGCGATGTAGTCCGGCGGAATGTGCGCGTCGACGGGCAGGTCGATGCGCACCTCCTTGACCTCCTCGGTGGTGATCGGCTTGCCGTCCGCGGCGGCGCGATACGCCTCGACGGCCTCCCCGACCAGCCGCACGTAGAGATCGAAGCCGACCCCTGCGACGTGGCCGGACTGCTCGGCGCCGAGCACGTTGCCCGCGCCGCGGATCTCCAGGTCCTTCATCGCGACCGCCATGCCCGCGCCGAGATCGGAGTTCTGCGAGATGGTGGCCAGTCGGTCGTAGGCCGTCTCGGTGAGCGGCTTCTCCGGCGGGTAGAGGAAGTAGGCGTAGCCGCGTTCCCGGCTGCGCCCGACCCGGCCGCGCAGCTGATGCAACTGCGAAAGGCCCAGCGCGTCGGCGCGTTCCACGATCAGGGTGTTGGCGTTGGAGATGTCCAGACCGGTCTCGATGATCGTGGTGCACACCAGCACGTCGTATTCGCGCTGCCAGAAGCCCTGCACGGTGGACTCCAGCGCGTCCTCGTTCATCTGGCCGTGCGCGACCGCCACCCGCGCTTCGGGCACCAGATCGCGAATCCGCTTGGCCGCCTTGTCGATCGACGACACCCGGTTGTGCACGTAGAACACCTGGCCGTCGCGCAGCAACTCGCGCCGGATCGCGGCGGTGACCTGCTTGTCGTTGTAGGCGCCCACGTAGGTGAGCACCGGGTGGCGTTCCTCCGGCGGGGTGAGGATGGTCGACATCTCGCGAATCCCCGCCAGACTCATCTCCAGGGTGCGCGGAATCGGGGTGGCCGACATGGTGAGGACGTCGACGTGCGTGCGCAGCGCCTTGATGTGCTCTTTGTGCTCGACACCGAATCGCTGTTCCTCGTCGACCACCACGAGGCCGAGGTCCTTCCAGCGCACGCCGGTCTGCAACAGCCGGTGCGTGCCAACCACGATGTCGACGCCGCCGTCGGCCATTCCCTCCAACACCGCGCGGGCCTCGGCCGGATCGGTGAAGCGGGACAGGCCTTTCACGGTGATCGGGAAACCCGCGACGCGCTCGGTGAAGGTCTGCAGGTGCTGCTGCGCGAGCAGCGTGGTCGGCACCAGCACGACGACCTGTTTGCCGTCCTGCACCGCCTTGAACGCCGCGCGCACCGCGATCTCGGTCTTGCCGTAGCCGACGTCGCCGCAGACCACGCGGTCCATCGGGACGGCCTTCTCCATGTCCGACTTCACCTCGGCGATGGCGGTCATCTGGTCGACGGTCTCGGTGAACGCGAACGCGTCCTCCATCTCCTTCTGCCACGGCGTGTCCGGTCCGAACGCGTGACCGGGCGCTGCCTGGCGGGCGGCGTACAGCTGCACCAGCTCGCCGGCGATCTCGCGAACCGCTTTGCGCGCCTTGCGTTTGGTGTTGGCCCAGTCCGAGCCGCCGAGCTTCGACAGGCTGGGCATCTCGCCGCCGACGTAGCGGGAGAGCTGGTCGAGCGACTCCATCGGCACGAACAGCCGGTCACCGGGCTGGCCGCGTTTGCTCGGCGCGTACTCGATCACCAGATACTCGCGGCGCGCGCCGCCGACGGTGCGCTCGATCATCTCGACGAACTTGCCGATGCCGTGCTGGTCGTGCACCACCATGTCGCCCGCGCTCAACGCGAGCGGGTCGACCTGGTTGCGCCGTTTGGCGGGCATCCGCTTGCCCTCGGTCGGCGCGGTGACCCGGTTGCCGGTGAGGTCGGATTCGGCGACGACCACCAGACCGGCGCCCTCGAAGACCAAGCCGTCGTGCAGCGAGCCGCACAGCACGCCCACCACGCCCTCGTTCGGCTCCGCGCCCGCCGCCAGCGCCGCGGCGGGGACCTCCGCGTCCGCCAGCCGTTCCAGGATGCGCTGCGCCGTGCCGTGGCCCGCGACGACCACCACGGCCCTGCCGCCGGTGAGCACGTGGGCGCGCAACGAGGCGAACATGGTCGCCACCAGTTCGTCGGACCCGCGCGCGGCCGGGCCGGGCAGCACCGGCAGCACGACCTCGGAGGAATCACCGGAAGCGAGCGGGCTCAGCGTCCACCAGGGCAGGCCCTGCCGGTCGGCGCTGGCCTGGATCTCGGGCAGCGGACGGTAGGCGGAGGCGGCCAGGTCGAGTCCGTGTCCGCCGAGCGGCGCCGCGCCGCCGAACGAGGCCGCGGTCCAGGATGCCTCCAGGAATTCCTCGCCGGTGCGTACCAGGTCGGCCGCGCGGGTGCGGATCTTCTCCGGATCGCACAGCAGTACGTGGGTTCCCTCCGGCAGCACCTCGGTGAGCAGGCACAACTGCCCCGGTTGCAGCACCGGCAACAGCGCTTCCATGCCCTCGACCGGGATGCCCTGCGCGAGTTTCTCCAGCATCTCCACCAGCGCCGCGTCGGCCGCGTTGGCGGCGGCGACCTCGGCCGCCCGCTCGCGCACCTCGGGTGTGAGCAGCAGTTCCCGGCACGGCGGCGCGACCACGACGTCCACCGCGACGTCCGGCAGCGAGCGCTGGTCGGCGACGGAGAACGGCCGCAGTTCGGTGACCTCGTCACCCCAGAATTCCACGCGCACCGGATGGTCGGCGGTGGGCGGGAAGACGTCCAGGATGCCGCCGCGCACCGCGAACTCACCGCGCTTGCCCACCATGTCGACCCGGGTGTAAGCGAATTCCACCAGCCGCGTGAGCAATTCGTCGAAGTCCAGCTCGGCGCCGACGCGCAGCACGATCGGCTCGATCTCGCCGAGCCCACCCGCCATCGGCTGCATCAGCGACCGCACCGTGGTCACCACCACGCGCAGCGGCGCGGGGAAATGCGGGTCGCCGGGGTGGGCGATCCGGCGCAGCACCTCCAGCCTGCGCCCCACCGTGTCGGCGCCCGGCGAGAGCCGCTCGTGCGGCAGCGTCTCCCAGGACGGGAACTGCGCGACCGTGGGACCGAGCATCTCCACGAGTTCGACACTCAGGTCGTCTGCCTCCCGCCCCGTGGCCGTGACCACCACCAACGGCCGCTCGGCGGCCAACCGCGACGCGACGAACGGCCGCACCGCCGACGGCGCGACCAGCTCGACCGACGATGTGCCGATCAGCTCCGCGACGGTCCGTAGCGAGGAATCGGCACCGGCCGCGGCGGCCAGTCCCGCCAACGGGGGGCGGTGGGTGGACATCGACAACTCCTGAGCGCAGGCGACACGTTTCGAGCGGCCAACCGAGTCTAGTTAAGCGGGCATCTTGTTTTTGCAGCGCCCGCGCCGCCGCGAGGCGACTGCCGCCCCCGCCCGGTACCAGAGCGCCCATCCGCGATCTATTTCGTCGCCGACACGGCCGCCCACCCGAACACGCTCCGGCTCCTCCCGGCGAGAAGCGAGCCACAGCGAGAAGGTCCCGGCGGAGTCGTCAGCACGATTCGCGGCTACGTCATCCGGCGGAACAAGCACACCACCGACGAGCACCTACGATAGCCAGGGCGAATCGCCCGACGCACACTGCGGGGCCCTTCACCAGAGGTGCAGGAAACTCCGGACGTCATCGAAACCGTCGAGTGCCCGCCCGTCCACGTCCGACGGATCCGCCTCGGCACGCGCCGACAAGGAGCGCGCCAACGCAACGGACTCATCGCTGAGCCGCCCGAATCGCCGAGCGGTATGTCCCAGGCACAGCCCGGCCAGCCCGAGCAGCGGGCTGCCGGCCACAGCCGGCGTTCCGACCCGCACACACCAGTGCTCGACGAACTCCCGATCGTCGTCGTTCAAGGCGCTGCCAACCAGAGCATCCGCCGCCTCGAACTCGTACGCGCGGTCTCCGAGTGCCCGCTCCAACACCGCGACTACCACCTCATGCGGCAGAGCAGGAGGATTGTGGAAGCTCCGATGCGTATGCATGCCGCGAGATTATCCATCCCCCCGCAGGTCCGCGACCCATGACTCGACAGGGCGAACGTTGCCCGAAGCGAGCTCGACCACCGTCGCGCCCAGCGCACCCACAGCCACGTCTTCCGAGCGAAGCAAGACCGAGCATCCGCCGTTCGCGGCCCGGCTCGCGTTTCCACGACCGCAGCGCACGCGACGAAAGAACAGCCCGAGCCCACAGCCAGCCGGCCACCACACGCGTGCACCGGGCAGCAAGCTTCGACACCGACGCGCCCAGCGCACCGTAACCACGTCTTTCGAGCGAAGCGAGACCGAGCATGCGCCGTTCGCGGCGCCGCAGGCGCTGCCAAAGTTACGGCACGTAGCGCCGCAAACGTCTTGCCGCGAATTCCCTGAAGTACGAGAGCTTCTCGGCCGGGACGATGGCCGGGAGCAGGAAGTACCAGGCGCGCTCCATCCGGACCGCCATCTGGTCGATGGATTCGGTGCCGACGGCGATGATGTGCACGCCCGCGGCCATCTCCTGCCACAGCAGGCCGATGACCTCGGCGTCCAGGTCGGCGATCAGGTCGCCTTGGGCGATGGCCCGTTCGGCGAGCAGCCGGTAGGTGTCGCCCCAGTTCTTGGCGATGTTGTCGCCTTGAGCGCCGCGGTAGTCGCCGATCTGGTGGGTCAGCTTCAGCATGGCGCCGACCATCGGGTCGTTCATCGATAGATCGGCGACGACGTAGGTGATGCCGATGCACGCCTCCAGCGCGGGCACTCGCGGATCGAAGAAGCCCTGACACGAGCTCGTCAACCGCTCGTTGCCCTGGTCGACCACCGCGCGCGCCAGCTCCTCCTTGGAGCCGAAGTGAAAATACAAGGCGCCCTTGGTCACATTGGACTGCGCGATGATCTCGCTCAGGCTCGCATTCGCATATCCCAAGCGCAGAAAGACATCGGCAGCGCCTGCCAGGACGGAGTCGCGGGTGATCTCCGCGCGCGCTTGCCTAGCCATCAGATCCGCCTGTCATCCCAAAAACCAGCCATCCTGAAGTAGACCGACATCCCGAAGTTGACCGACTTACCGCCCGAACAGCACCCAAAGGATGGGTGAACCGTACCACCAGGCGCGCGTCCAGCAGCCAATTCGAGCATTCGGCGAGAGCCGTCGCGCAATTTGCTGGTTAACAATCCGGCTCACTCACCGGCGCCCGCGCGCCATTCCGAACTCAGTTGTGGATCGGCTTCCAGATGACTCAGCCCGTTCCAGCACAGGTTCACCAAGTGGGCCGCCACAACCTCTTTCGAGGGTTTGCGCTCGTCCAGCCACCAGGTGGCGGCGGTGGCGACCTGACCGACGAGCGCCTGCGCGTAGAGGGTGGACAGACTGGTGTCGAACCCGCGCCGCGCGAAATCTCCGGCCAGAATGTGCGCCACCTGATTGGTCGCTTCGTTGAGCAAACTGGAGTACCTGCCCTCGGCGGCGGCGGCGGGCTGATCTCGCACCAGAATTCGAAACCCGTCGGTCCGTTCTTCGATATAGGTCAGCAGCGCCAGCGCGACCTGTTCGAGCCGGATGCGCGACCGGTTCTGGGTGAGCGAGGAGGTGATCATGTCCAGCAGCATCGACATCTCCCGGTCCACGACGACCGCGTACAACCCCTCTTTGCCGCCGAAGTGTTCGTACACCACGGGTTTGGAGACCTGGGCGCGTTGCGCGATCTCCTCGATGGAGGTCGCGTCGTAACCGCGTTCGGCGAACAGCGCGCGTCCGATCTCGATCAGCTGCTGACGCCGCTGGGTGCCGGTCATCCGTGGACGGGACACTCGATGCGACTCACTCGAAGACACCCCTGCTCCTCCGCCCTTCCCGCGTTGTTGCCGGTCGTGAGTGCCTCGACGGTTCCCGCCGAGCCGACGAGCGCATGCCGGGACGGGACCGCGGGCGAGCCCGGCGATCCGCCCTCGTGCGTGCCTGGTCAGCCGTCACATCGGGGCTCCGACGCACGACATCGACATTCGGATACCACTGTCCCAGACCGGTCGGCAGTCCGCTTCTCCGGGGCGAGGGGACGCGGGGGCTCTCCGCTGTAGTCGGCGATCGAGCGGTCCTCCGCCCGAGCGCTGCCCGGCCGGAGGACAGGAGCGCTCCCGCGCTGGTCCGGCCCGAATACCAGATGCCGCGCGGGGAACAATTCGCGGGGAGGCGGGCGAGTATGCGAGGATTCATCCCGTGCCATGGCACAGCGGCGGGGGTTTCGCCAACCGCCGGTGTGGCAATCCGCCGTGGTGTAATGGCAGCACATCTGATTTTGGTTCAGAGAGTTCAGGTTCGAGTCCTGGCGGCGGAGCTCGAGAGCACGATGACTTATCGTTGGCCCGCACATCGCTGACCAAGCACGACGACGCCCAGCACGAGGACAGGCAGCCGAGGGAGATCCATGCCACAGCAGACCGCCGTCGTCGTTCTCGCAGCCGGTGCCGGGACACGAATGCGGTCGAAGACCCCCAAGGTCCTGCATTCGCTGGCCGGTCGGAGCATGCTCGCGCACGCGCTGCATGCGGCGAACGAGATCGACCCCGCGTACCTCATCACCGTGGTGGGGCACGATCGCGAACAAGTCGGCGCCGCGGTGGCCGCGGTGGCCGACGATCTCGGCCGGGAGATCACCCCGGCGATCCAGGAAGAGCAACTCGGCACGGGCCACGCGGTGCAGTGCGCGCTTGCCGCCCTGCCGGTCGGCTTCACCGGCGACGTGCTGGTCACCTCCGCCGACGTGCCGTTGCTGGACGGACACACCCTGGCCGCGCTGCTCGATGAGCACCGCAGCTACGCCGAACGCCCCGCGGTCACCGTGCTGACCTTCGTGCCGCCGGACCCGAATGGTTACGGCCGCATCGTCCGCGACGCCGAAGGCCAGCTCGCCGAGATCGTCGAACACGCCGACGCCACCCCGGAACAGGCCGCGATCACCGAGGTCAATTCCGGCGTGTACGCGTTCGACGCCGCGGTGCTGCGCACCATGATCAGCCGCCTGTCCACCGCCAACGCCCAGCACGAGCTGTACCTGACCGACGTGCTGCGCCTGGCCAGGGAGGCCGGACACCCGGTGCACGGCGCACGCCTGGTCGACGCGGCCAAGGTCACCGGCGTCAACGACCGCGTGCAGCTGGCCTCGGCGGCGCGCACGCTCAACCGCTACATCCTGGAACGCCACATGCGCGCGGGCGTCACGATCATGGATCCCGCCTCGACCTGGGTGGACGCCAGCGTGCGCATCAGCAGGGACGCCGTGATACTGCCCGGTGTGCAACTGCTCGGCAACACCGTCGTCGGCGAGGACGCCGAGGTCGGCCCGGACAGCACGCTCACCGACGTGGTCGTCGGCGACGGGGCGAAGGTGATCCGCACCCACGGCGAGGGGGCCACCATCGGCCCGAAGGCGACCATCGGCCCGTTCGCCTACCTGCGGCCGGGCACCATCGTGGGCGACACGGGCAAGCTCGGCGCGTTCGTCGAGACCAAGAACGCCTCGATCGGCGCGCATTCGAAGGTCCCGCACCTGACCTACGTCGGCGACGCCACCATCGGCGAGCACAGCAACATCGGTGCGTCGAGCGTCTTCGTCAACTACGACGGCGTGACCAAGCACCACACCGTCGTCGGCTCGCACGTACGCACCGGCAGCGACACCATGTTCGTCGCGCCGGTGACGGTGGGTGACGGAGCCTATACGGCGGCGGGTACTGTACTGCGCAGAAACGTTCCGCCCGGAGCTCTCGCGGTGTCCGGTGGACCGCAGAAGAACATCGAGGGCTGGGTGCAGCGACACCGTCCAGGGACGGACGCGGCGCGCGCGGCGGCGGAAGCCATCGCGGCCAAGGAGATGTCGGGTCAGGCAATAGAGCAAAAGGATGGCAAACAGCAGTGACCGCGTCATGGATGGACAACCAGAAGAACCTGATGCTCTTCTCGGGACGCGCTCATCCTGAGCTGGCCGAGCAGGTCGCCAAGGAGCTCGACGTCCACGTCACGCCGCAGGTGGCACGGGACTTCGCCAACGGCGAGATCTTCGTCCGGTTCGAGGAGTCGGTGCGCGGCTCCGACGCCTTCGTCCTGCAGAGCTTCCCCGCGCCGCTGAACCAGTGGCTGATGGAGCAGCTCATCATGATCGACGCGCTCAAGCGCGGCTCGGCCAAGCGGATCACCGCGGTGCTGCCCTTCTACCCGTACGCCCGCCAGGACAAGAAGCACCGCGGCCGTGAGCCCATCTCGGCCCGTCTGGTCGCCGACCTGCTGAAGACCGCGGGCGCGAACCGGATCATCACCGTCGACCTGCACACCGACCAGATCCAGGGCTTCTTCGACGGCCCGGTCGACCACATGCACGCGCAGGTGCAGCTGGCGGAGTACGTCCGCACCAACTACAGCCTCGAGCACATCACCGTCGTCTCCCCCGACTCCGGCCGCGTGCGCGTCGCCGAGAAGTGGGCCGACTCGCTGGGCGGCTCGCCGCTGGCGTTCATCCACAAGACCCGCGACCCGCTGGTGCCCAACCAGGTCAAGTCCAACCGCGTGGTCGGCGAGGTCGAGGGCCGCACCTGCATCCTGATCGACGACATGATCGACACCGGCGGCACCATCGCGGGCGCGGTCAAGGTGCTGAAGGACGCGGGCGCCGGTGACGTGGTCATCGCCGCGACCCACGGCGTGCTGAGCGAGCCCGCCGCCGAGCGCCTCGCCAACTGCGGCGCCAAGGAGGTCGTGGTGACCAACACCCTGCCGCTGTCCGAGGAGAAGAAGTTCCCGCAGCTGACCGTGCTGTCCATCGCGCCGCTGCTGGCCCGCACGATCCGCGAGGTCTTCGAAAACGGCTCCGTGACCGGTCTTTTCAACGGAAACGCATAGAGCTCTTACCGCGAGAACGGCGGCTCGGACTACGGTCCGGGCCGCCGTTTTCGTGTCCGCGTTAGCCGCGGCGATCAGTGGGGATACTGAGGGTATGGACCGTGATCCGTTGGAGACCGAGATGGGGGACGACGACCAGGAGGACGAGATCCGCGAGTATCAGCGCAACATCGAGGATCCGCCCGACGAACTGCGCATCCGTTACCACGAGGACGAGGACGACGGCAGGCTCGGCATCGACGACGAGCTGGACCAGGAGTGGACGGCCCGCGACACCCTCGCCGCGGACGAGTCGGACGACCGGTCCGCCGAGGTGGCCGCGATCGAGATCATCGACGACGAGGATCTCTGAACCTGCTCCGTCCCCGACGCGCCTGTAGCAATCGGCTATGACGACGCGCTCACCGTGGTAGGCATAGGTTGCGTGACCGGGACGACACGAGGAGGGTGCGATGAGCACGCCGAAGGATCCGGACCACCCCGACGAGCAGCGGCCGCCGGAGTCACCGTCGAAGCCGACCGGGGAGACCTCCGGTGACGAGCCTGCCCAGCCGTCGACCGGCTCCGCCCCGGCGCAGACGCCCGGTGAACGACCCACCGAGCACGATCCCGCCGCCGCGCTACCGCCGGAGCACGAGCCGGGCCCGGCCGACCAATGGTGGCAGTCGAGCGGCTCGCCGCCCGGGGGAGCGCTGGGCGGCCAGTGGGGCGCCGAGCCCAGCGGCCAGCCCGCCGAACCCCGGCCTTGGGGCGCCAACGGCGGGGGCGAGCAGCAGTCCTGGGGCGCCGAACCCGCCGCGCCGGGGGCTCCCTCGCCGGGTTCCGGGCCACAGCCTCCCGACGAAACGACTCAGCGGTTCACGCCGGACGAGCACACGCAGTACGGTTCGGGCGGGCAACCGCCTTATCCGCCGAGCGGGCAGCCCGGTGACTTTCAGCAGCCGTATCCCCCGCAGCAGCCGTATCCGCCGACCGGGCAACCGCAGTACCCGCCAGGCGGTGGGTACGGCTACCCGACGTCCGGGCCGCAACAGCCGCAGTACGGCTACCCGTCCTATCCGCAGCAGGGGTACGAGCCCTACGCCACCCCGCCGAAGCAGCCGACCAGCCAGGTGTACTCGATCATCGGCTTCGTCTGCGCGATAACCGCGGTGCTGTTCTGCCCGATCTTGTTCGGCCCGGCCGGGATAATCCTGGGCATCATCGGGCGCAACAAGGGCGAATCGCTCGGCAAATGGGCAGCGATCGCTGCGGCCGTCGGGATGGTGATCGGCCTCATCGTGGGGTTCGTCGTGTTCGGCGGAGACATCACGACGTAGATTTTCGGTATGCGTCTATCGGGTGACATCAGCGCGGCGGGTGTGCGGGCATGACCGGATTCGCGGGTTTCCCGCTCGCCGGGCTCGACTTCTACGAAGACCTGGAGGCCGACAACTCCAAGGCGTTCTGGACCGCGCACAAGAAGATCTACGACGAGTCGGTGCTCGCGCCCATGAAGGCCCTGGTGGCCGATCTGGAGCCGGATTTCGGGACCGCCAAGATCTTCCGGCCCTACCGCGACGTGCGGTTCGCCAAGGACAAGTCGCCGTACAAGACCGCGCAGGGCGCCGTGGTGCGCGCCGCGGCGGGGGTCGGCTGGTACGTCCAGATCAATGCCGGGGGTCTGTTCGTCGGTGGCGGTTTCTACCAGGGCTCGTCCGAGCAACTCGCGCAGCTGCGGGCCACCATCGATGACGAGGTGCGCGGACCGGAACTGGTGGCGATCCTCGCGAAACTCACCGACGCGGGCTTCACCATCGGCGGCGAGAAGCTGAAGACCCGACCCAAGGGCTACGACGCCGACCACCCGCGCATCGACCTGCTGCGGCACAAGTCGATCACGTGCGGCCGGGAATTCGGCGCGCCCGCCTGGCTGGACACGCCGCGCACGGCGAAGGAAGTCCGCGCCGCCTGGGAGACGATGCGGCCGCTGGTCGAGTGGCTCGGGGCGGTGGTCGGCGGCGCCCCGTCGTGGTGAGCGCCGCCGATCGACACGTGGTCAGCGCCGCCCGGCGAGCAGCAGCGCGAAACGATCGTCCGGATCGGTCCACACGTGTCCGGTGGCGAAGCCCGCGGCGGCGAGTTCGGCTTCGAGGCCCTCGACGCGGAACTTGGCGGAGATCTCGGTGCGCATCTGTTCGCCGCGGCCGAAGCGCACGGTGAGGTCGAGATCGCCGACCGCGACGGTCATGTCCTCGCTCGCCTCCAGCCGCATCTCGATCCACTCCCGTTCGGCGTCCCAGACCGCGACGTGCCGGAATTTCTCCGGCGCGAAGTCGGCGCGCAGGCGAGAGTTCAGCACGTGTAGGACGTTCCGGTTGAACTCGGCGGTGACGCCCGCCGCGTCGTCGTAGGCGGGAACGAGTACCGCCGGGTCGGTGACCAGCCCGGCCCCGAGCAGCAGTTGCTCCCCCGGCTCGAGCAAGTCGTGGATCCTGGCGAGGAACTCCGCCCGTTCCGCGGGGACGAGGTTGCCGATGGTGCCGCCGAGGAATGCGATCATCCGGCGTCCGCCGCGGGGGAGGTTGGCCAGCGTGTCGGTGAAGTCGCTGACCACACCGTGCACGGCGAGCCCAGGGAACTCGACCGCGACCTCGTCGGCGGCCGACCGCAGCGCTGCCGACGAAACATCCTGCGGTACATACTTCTTCAACGGCCCGCGCGCGCTCAGAGCGGTGAGCAACAGGCGCGTCTTCGCCGCCGATCCGGCGCCGAGTTCGACCAGTACCTCCGCTTGGGCGGCGTCGGCGATCTCGTCGACCACCCGTTCGAGCAGAGCGCGCTCGGTGCGTGTCGGGTAGTACTCGGGCAGCTCGGTGATCCGCTCGAACAGCTCGCTGCCCTTGGCGTCGTAGAACCATTTGGGCGGCAACCATTTCGGGTTCGCGGTCAGGCCCAGCCTGGCGTCCGAGCGGAGCGCGGTGTTCAGGTCGTCTTCGGTCAGGTGGATGTCCAGCGTGACTGCGGTCATGGCACCGGCCTTTCGGGTCAGAGGAGGGGGTCGACGGACAGCGCGCCGGGCCTGGCGCTCACCAGGCTGCGGTCCGGGACCGACTGCCAGCGGGGGTCGTCGTCGAACGGTTCGGAGGACACGAGTGCGAAATCGTCGGTGACCAGCACCGACAACGAGTGGTGGCAGGTGGTCGCCCACAGTTGCGCACCGTCGGAGAGCAGGAGGTTCAGGCGTGCTTCCGGCGCCCGGTCGAGGATCGCGGAGACGAGCAGCCGCAGTGCCGCCGGAGCCGCCGACCACTCGCCGTCCGGTGCGCCGGTCGACAGCAGATCGCACAGCAGCACCCACAGCGTCGCCGCGTCGGTGGCGGATTCGGCCTCCAGCAGCCGCGCCGGAGAGAACAGGTCCTCGGCGCCGAGTCCGGCCGCGACGACCGCGAATTCGGCCGCCACGCCGGTCAGGGTGCGGCGCCAGTCCGGCACCACGCCGTTGTGGCTGAACGCCCAGCGGTCGCGGGTGAACGGCGCGCACGCGGACCGTTCGACCGGCATGCCGACCGTCGCCGAGCGCACCGCCCCGAGCACCGCGGCGGACTCCAGTTGCGGCAGCACCTCGTCAACGGCCGGGTCGGTCCAGATCGGCTCGGCGTTGCGGTAGCGGCTGGCGGTGACCGTGTCGTCCGGCGTGACGCTCCACCAGGCGACGCCGAAACCGTCGGCGTTGATGGTGCCGCCGTGACGCATGTCGCGCGGCGCCCACGCCTGGGTGCGCAGCGAATGGGAGCCGAGGGTCAACATGTCGCCCACCCGCACCGGCGGGCCGACGTAACCCAAGTGTCTACACATCCGCACCCGCCGGGGCCGACGTCGCGAGGCGCGGGCCGCTCGCCGCGGGACCGCGGCCGCACCATCGCCCGGCACGACGGGCGGCGCTCACTCCCCTTCTCCGGGCCGCAGATCCCGCGCCAGGCGGAACCCGGCGAAGATCTGGCGACGGATGGGATGGTCCCAGTTGCGGAAGGTGCCGCGGCAGGCCACCGGATCGGTGCCGAAGGAACCGCCGCGCAGCACACGGTAATCACCGCCGAAGAAGACCTCGGAGTACTCGCGGTACGGGAACGCCCGGAACCCCGGGTACGCCTCGAAACCCGAAGCGGTCCATTCCCACACGTCCCCGATCAACTGGTGCACGCCCGCGGGGGACGCGCCGGCCGGATACGCGCCCACCTCGGCGGGTTCCAGATGCCGCTGCCCGAGGTTCGCGGTGGCGACGTCGGGATCGGCTTCGCCCCAAGGGAATCGGCGCGACGCGCCGGTGGCCGAATCGAACCGGGCCGCCTTCTCCCATTCCGCTTCGGTGGGCAGGCGCTTGCCCGCCCAGTTCGCGTAGGCCTCGGCCTCGAACCAGCACACGTGCACGACCGGCTGTCGCGGCCGCAGGGGGGTCATCACGCCGAACACCCGCCGCCACCAATGCCCGGACGGATCACGCTCCCAGAACTGCGGCGCGACCAGGCCCGCCTCGACGCGATGCGCCCAGCCGCGCTCGGACCAGAGTTCGGGGCGTTCGTAGCCGCCGTCGTCGACGAAGGCCAGGTACTGCTCATTGGTGACCGGCGCGGCGTCGATCGCGAAACCGGCCACTCGCACCGGATGGGCGGGGCGCTCGTTGTCCAGCGCCCACGGGTCGGTGGAGGTGCCCATGAGGAATTCCCCTGCGGGGATCACTACTTCCGCGCCGACCGCCGCCGTCGCGGCCGGGGCGTCCGCCGCCGAGAGCACGGCGGCGCCGGTGCGCAACTGGTGGGTGGCCAGCATGGTCTCGTCGTGCTGCTGCTCGTGCTGGGCGATCATGCCGAAGGCGAATCCGTCGTCGATCAGCGGACGGCCGCGCAGATCGCTGCGCTCCAGTACGTCCAACACCTTGTCGCGTACGGTGCCGACATAGTCGCGCGCCTGGGCGGGATCGAGCAGCGGCAGCGTGGGCCGGTTCGCGCGGGCGTGTTTGAAGGCGTCGTAGAGTTCGTCGATGTCGGCGCGCACCGGGTCGCGTCCGCCGACGTCGCGCACGAGCCAGAGTTCTTCCTGATTGCCGATGTGCGCCAGGTCCCAGACCAGCGGGCTCATCAGCCGGGAATGCTGGGCCACGAGTTCGGCTTCGTCGACGCAGTCGGTGAGCGTGTGGGTGCGCAGGCGGGCGCGCGTGAGAACGTCGGCGATCCGATCCCTGAGCTGTTCGGTGCCGAAGTTGTCGGTGGGGGCGGGTTGGAAAGTGGTCACGAAAAATATCTCCGGGATTCATGGGGGTCGGCGGCGGCGATTCGGCTGGCGGCGGCCCGGTGGGCCTGCGTAGCGCCAGGGCAGCGCGGCTGGTTCACGTGGCGACTCCCGGAAGCCGCGGGCTCGGGGCGTGCTCGATGTCGTCCTCGGTCGGGGTGCGACCGCGGTGACATCGTTCGGCGGCGGACTCGACGGCGCGGGCCGCCTCGTCGGTCGCGGTGTGCTCGGCCGCGAGACGCAGCAGGGCGACCGCGCCCGCCCGGATGTCCGGATCAGCCAATCCGTAGCGGGCGGCATCGACCCAGCGGCCCGCCAGCGGCGCCGCGATCGAGCTCGCCTCAGCGACCACCGACGGGCTGGACATGAGCGCGTCGAACACGTGCACGGGAATGGTCCACGCGTCACCGGGCTGCGCGTCGATGTAGCGGACCTCCAAGTGGCCGGACGCGCGTACCGGCGGGAACAGCGTGGTGAGGTGATAGTCGAGATCGCCGGTGTCGGGGCGGCGGCCTACCTCGTCGTCCAGCGCGCCGGACAGCCAGTCGGCGAAGGTGGCCCCGGGCGGCGCGGACCATCCGTCGGCGTCGCCGCATTCCGCCGCACCGTCGGGTCGGCGCACGCACAGCAGCGGCACGTCCAGCGCCCATCTGCCGTAGGCGGCCACCGGGTCGGTCCAGTCCAGCACCGGCGGACGGGTGCGCGTGTTGTCCAGCCGCAGCCAGGCCCGCATGCGCTGGGAGGCCCACGCTCCGGGCGGCGCGCCACGCAGGACGGGTGAACAGGCGAAGGCGGCAAGCAGGGCCGGGCCGACGGCATACAGGGCGGTCCACCGCGCGGTGACGTCCGCACGGTCGGCGCCCGCGTCGACGCTGACCTGGGCGGCCGCGGTGTTGCACATCATCAGCTTGCCGAACGGCCCGATGCCGCCGAAGGAGCGCTCCATCGCGCGATAGCGCGGCAGCTGAAGCAAGCGTTTGGGACGGCGGTCCGCGTCGGCGGCGACGGAAACGGGGCGGATTGACCGGGATTCGAGAAGTTCCCGCAACAGGCGGGCATCATCGCGCAGTCGATCACACAGCTGCGCGGCAGCTTCGTAGGGAGCGCTGGAGAGTTCGATCTGACCACCGGGTTCGAGAGTGACCCGGCTGCCCCCCGGCAGCACGAGCGCCGGCGAATCAGGGGCGATGGACCGTGGTGCGTACGGTCCGAGAGCGTCCGCCAAGGCGGACAGTTGGGGGCGCGGAGCGGCCGAAGGTCCGGACGCCGAACACTCACCCTGCACCGTGAGCCATTCGAGTTCGGCGCCGATCAGCGTGGGTGGTCCGAGCTTGAAGCACACCCCGCCGATATAGGCCTCCGCCGCCGCGCGGGAGGACAGTTCTCCCTGCTCGGTGGCACAACCGGCCGACTCAGGACTCTCGAGCGTGACCGCCATGCCAACCTCCAGTGGGCGTCGGGACGTTGTCCGCTGTTCTTCGGTTATCGCCATTCGGCCCGGTGGTATTCCACTCACGGGCCGAAATTCGCGTGCGGCGATCCATCCAGCGTAGCCATGCGGACCGACAAGAAACCGACATGAAGCCGAACAATCGACCCGATAAGGTCGGCTCCATGCTGGATGACGCTCGCGTACGAGCCGACACTCCCGGATGCGTGTCCGGGCCGGAACCCGGACCCGTTTTCCTCGACAGCGCCGGCTCGTCGCTACCGCCGCGAGTCGTCACCGACACCGTTGTCGCGCATCTGCTGCGGGAAGCGGAGGTCGGAGGTTATCGCGCCGCGAACGAGCGGCTCGACGATCTCGCCGACGTCAAGACCGCGATCGGGGCGTTGATCAACGCCGAACCCGAGAGCATCGCGCTCAGCGACAGCGCCACCCGATCCTGGGCGGACTTCTTCTACTCGGTCCCGCTCGCGGCGGGCGACCGCATCCTGATCTCCGAGGCGGACTACGCCAGCAATGCCATCGCCGCCTTGCAGCGCGCCCGCGCCACGGGCGCCACGGTGGAGCGGATTCCGAGCGACGGCAGCGGGCAGATCGACCTCGACGCGCTCACCGCGCTGGTCGACGAACGGGTCAAGCTGGTTTCGATCCTGCACGCGCCGACCAACGGCGGGTTGGTGAACCCGGCCGCGGAGGCGACCAGGATCGCGCACTCGGTCGGCGCGCTGGTGCTGCTGGACGCCTGTCAGTCCGCCGGGCAGCTGCCTTTGGACGTGGCCGAGCTCGGCGTCGACGCCTTGTCTGCCACCGGACGCAAGTGGCTGCGCGGCCCGCGCGGCACCGGATTCCTGTATCTGCGGCCGGAGTTGGCGCGCTCCATGGAACCAGGCCGGCTCGACCTGCACAGCGCGGAATGGACCGGCCCGCACGACTACCGGCTCGCGCCCGACGCAGGCCGCTTCGAGTTCTGGGAGTGCGACGTCGCGGGCCGCCTCGGCCTGGGCGCCGCCGTGCGATATCTGCTCGAACTGGGCCCGGAGAACGTCTACGCCGCGATCGCGGCCCGCGCCGAGCACCTGCGCAAGGCGCTGCCGGAGATTCCCGGCGTCACCGTGCGCGATCTCGGCATCCGGCACAGCGGCATCGTGTCGTTCACCGTTGACGGCGTCGAGTCCGTCGAGGTGCGCGACCGGCTGCTGGCGCGGGACATCACCGTCACGGTCAGCCACGCGGGCTCGACCCTGCTGGACATGACCGGCCGCGGCCTGGCCTCCGTCGTGCGCGCTTCGCCGCACTGCTTCGTCGGTTTCGACGAGCTCGATCGCTTCGTCGCCGCGGTGGCGCAGCTGCGCGCCTGAGCCGCGAGCGCCACGGAACGGTCAGGCCAGATGCACGGCCAGTGCCCTGGCCACCAGAGCCGCCGCGTCCACTCCTGGGTCGACCAGGCGCAAGCTTCGATTGGCCTGTGCGGTGGCGATGCCGTGCACATTGGTCCACAGGGCGATCGCACGGTGGCGCGGGTCGATCGCGCCCGATTCCGCCGCCGCGCCGACCAGCTCGGCGAACCGCGCGAACAGCGGCAGGCTGACCGACCGCAGATTCTCGCCGGAGCCTTCGAGCAGGTCGTGCCGGAACATCAGGGTGAACATCTCCGGCCGCCGCGCGGCGAATGCGATGTACTCGGCGCTCATCCGGGTGAGACGATCGCGCGCGGCCCCGGCGTCCACCGCGGCGAACCGGTCCGCGAGATCGGCGAAACCGCGCGCCGCGATGGCGGCGAGCAGTGCGCGGTGGGTCGGGAAATACCGCCGCGGCGCACCGTGCGAGACGCCCGCGGCCCGGGTGATGACCCGCAATCCCAGTCCCGCGGCGCCGACCTCTTCGAGCAGGTCGACACCGGCGTCGACCAGTCGATCTCGTAGCGACTCGCTCTCGGCCATGCGGACATTGTCTACGCCTGTCGCCGTGTGACCACACACCGGGAGTAGACAGTGTCTACGAGATCGGGTAGACAATGTCTACGCTCAATGTCCCGGGAGGTTACGTGTGGTACCCGCTGTTCAAGTACGTCCTGCTCGGTCCGCTGCTGCGGCTGCTGGGCAGGCCGACGGTCGAAGGACTGGACAACATTCCGCGAACCGGACCGGTGATCATCGCGGCCAATCATCTCGCGGTGATCGACTCCCTCTACCTCGCGCTGGTCGTGCCACGGCGCGTGACGTTCCTGGCGAAGCAGGAGTACTTCACCGGAAAAGGCGCGCGCGGCCGGATCAACCGCTGGTTCTACTCGGTCTCCGGACAGGTGCCGGTCGATCGGACCGGCGGTGACGCGGCCGCCGCGGCGCTGGCCGCCGCCACCCGCATCCTGACGGACGGCGGGGTCTGGGCGATCCATCCCGAAGGCACCCGTTCCCCCGACGGCCGGATCCATCGCGGACGCACCGGCACCTTGCGGGTCGCCATGGCCACCGGCGCGCCGGTCGTTCCCGTGACCCTCTCCGGCACCGATCGGGTGAACCCGCGCGGCAGCCGTCTGCTGCGTTTCGGCAAGGTGCGTATCGCGTTCGGCGAGCCGCGTCGCTATCCGCCCGCCGAGCAGCGCCGGACGGTGCGCGCCGCGACCGACGAGTTGATGCGCGAACTGGCCGCCCGCTCCGGCCGGTGCTACGTCGATCGTTACGCCGCAACCTTTCCGACCGCTGTTTCGCGCCCCTGACCTGCGCCCCTGGAAATGGGGTTAACGCTGGGCCACTATGGCGTGATAGTCGGGGGAGGCCGGTTCCCGGCAACGGTTGGTGATGGAGGAGTTGGGACTTTGAGCAGATTCACCGACGAGATGTATGCGACCGCACAGACCTCCGAGCGCGGCCTGGTGACCGGCGAGCCCGGCGCCCCGCTGCGGCGCACGTGGTCGGAGATCCACCGGCTCGCCCGGCGCATGGCGGGCGGGCTGGCCGAAGCCGGTATCGGGCACGGTGACGCGGTCGGCGTGCTCGCGGGCATGCCGGTCGACATCGCCCCGGCCTGCCAGGCCATCTGGATGCGCGGCGCGTCGATCACCATGCTGCACCAGCCGACTCCGCGCACCGATCTGGTGGTCTGGGCGCGCGACACCGAAACCGTGCTGACCATGATCCGGGCCCGCGCGGTCGTGCTCGGCGCGCCGTTCGAGGCGGCCGAGCCGCTGTTGCGCGAACGCGGCATCACCGTCGTGCGCATCGACCAGCTGCCCGGCGGCCCCGACATCGATCCGGTGCCCACCGCCGAGGGCGATATCGCGTTGCAGCAGTTGACTTCCGGCTCGACCGGCTCGCCCAAGGCGGTGCGGATCACGCACGAGAATTTCTTCGTCAACGCCTACGCCATGTTCGACCGGGTGAAATTCCAGCTCGCCGACGATGTGATGGTCAGCTGGCTGCCGCTGTTCCACGACATGGGCATGGTCGGATTCCTCAGTGTCCCCATGCAATTCGGCGCCGAAGTGGTGTGCGTGACGCCGCTGGACTTCCTCACCAAGCCGCTGCTGTGGGCCGAGCTGATCAGCAAGTACCGTGGAACTGTCACCGCCGCACCGAATTTCGCCTATTCGCTGCTCGCCCGGCGGCTGCGGCAGGCCGACGAAGGCGCGTTCGACCTCAGCAGCGTGCGGTACATGTGGAACGGGGCCGAACCGGTGGACCCGGACACCATGGAGGCGCTGGCCGCGGCCGGAAAACGCTTCGGCCTCAACCCGATGGCGCTCACCCCGGTCTACGGCATGGCCGAGACCACGCTCGCCGTGTCGATCCCCGACCCCGGGCACGGACAGGTGCTCGACGTGATCGACGCCGACCTGCTCGAGGCGATCGGCAAGGCGGTGCCCGTGCCGGTGGAGCACGGCCAACCGGCCAACATCCGGCGATTGCCCACCCTCGGCTATCTGGTCGACAACCTGGAGGGCCGGATCGTCGACAGCGAACGTCAACCGTTGCCCGCCCGCTCGGTGGGCGTGATCGAATTGCGCGGTCCCGCGGTCACTTCCGGCTATGTGACGGTGGACGGATTCCAATCGGCCCGGGACGACGAGGGCTGGCTGGACACCGGCGACATCGGCTACTTCACCGACGAGGGACTGATCGTGGTGTGCGGCCGGATCAAAGACGTCATCATCATGGGCGGCCGCAACATCTACCCCACCGACATCGAGCGCGCGGCGGCCAGGGTGGCAGGCGTCCGGCCGGGCAACGCGGTGGCGGTGCGCCTGGACGCGGGCCAGAAGCGGGAGAGTTTCGCCGTGGTGGTGGAGAGCGGCAGCCACCAGGATCCCGACGAGGTCAAGCGCATCGAGCGCGAGATCGTGCACTCGGTGTTCGCGGAGGTCGGCGCGCGGCCACGCACCGTCACCGTGCTCGGTCCCGGCGCACTACCGAAGACGTCTTCCGGCAAACTGCGCAGGGCCGCGACCGCGATGCATCTGCCGCGCGGGTGATCGGCCGAGTGCCGCTCAGTGCAATTGGTTCTGCGCGGTCTCCAGCCCGACGCGCAGCAGCAGTTCCACCGCGTCGGCGGCCTGCTCGATGATCACCGGGACCTCTTTGCGCTCCGGCGTGGAGAACGGCTTCAACACGTAATCGGCCGGGTCCTGGCGGCCCGGCGGACGGCCGATGCCGATGCGGGTGCGCAAGTAGTCCTTGGTGGTCAGGGCGCTGGAGACGGAACGAAGACCGTTGTGCCCGCCCTCACCGCCGCCGCGCTTGAGCCGGATGGAGCCGAACGGCAGGTCGAGTTCGTCGTGCACGACGATCACCTCGGTCGGCGGCACGGAGAAGAATTTCGCCAGCGCGGCCACCGGCCTGCCGGACAGGTTCATGAACGAACGCGGCTTGGCGATCAGCACCTGACGCCCGTCCAGCCGCGCCTGCAGCAGGTCGGCGCCGGATTTCTTGTGCACACCGAAACGGCCGCCGACGCGCTCGGCGAGCACGTCGGCGACCAGGAAACCGACATTGTGCCGGGTGCGCTCGTATTCGGGACCTGGGTTGCCCAGTCCGACGACGAGCGCGGGCCCGGCGGACGATTCGGTACTACTCAGCGCTCTCGCCCTCGGCCTCGCCCGCACCCTCGCCCTCGACGGGCTCGGCGGCCGGGGCGGCGATGACGTTGACGATCAGGGTCTCGGCATCGGCGGCCAGGTCGACGCCCTCGGGCAGCTGCAGCTCGCCCGCGGTGATCTGGGTGCCGGCCTCGACGCCCTCGACGGAGACCTCGATGGCCTCGGGCAGCTTCAGCGCGTCGGCCTCGACGGAGACGGTGGTGGCTTCCTGGGTGACCAGGGTGCCGGGGGCGGCGTCGCCGGTGACGGTGACGTTCACGTCGGCGGTGACCTTCTCGCCGCGCTTGATGATCAGCAGGTCGGCGTGCTCGATGTAGCGGCGGATCGGGTGCACCACGACGGACTTGGTCAGCGCGAGCTGCTTCTTGCCGTCGATGACGAGGTTCAGCACCGCGTTGGTGCCGTGCTCACGCAGGATGGCGGCGAAGGCCTGGGCGTTCACCGACAGATGCTGCGGGTCGGCCTGGTGGCCGTACAGCACGGCCGGGACGTTGCCCGCACGACGGGTACGGCGCGCTGCGCCCTTACCGAACTCGGTGCGTACGGATGCTTCGAGAAGGTTGACGTCGGACATGACTGGATCTACTCCTACGGCTCTTCCGGGCTGTCAGTTACACGTCAGGGGTGCTGCACACCTGACGGATGGTCTATTCGTCGGGGCGAAGACCGAACAGGGACGGCCGGAAGCCGCGCCGCGTCGATCACGGTGTCGCAAAACTGGTCTGCGGTCACCCTCGCCGAGACAACCCGAACACCATACCCCAGCGCAGAGGCGCTCTTTGAATCGGGTGGTCACCGGCGGTTCGGCCCGCGCTCGAGCGAGTCGCGTACGCTGGCGGGGTTGCCGATCGGTCGTCTGCGAAAGGTTGTCTTGCGTTGAGCGCCTCCCCTGAGGGTGTTGTCGCGCCCGCACCCCGTGGGTTATCCGCCGAGGTAGCCCGCCGGCGCACGTTCGCGGTGATCTCCCATCCCGACGCGGGCAAGTCCACGCTCACCGAGGCGCTGGCCCTGCACGCCAGGATGATCTCCGAGGCGGGCGCGATCCACGGCAAGGCCGGGCGCAAGTCGACCGTCTCGGACTGGATGGAGATGGAGAAGGCGCGCGGCATCTCGGTCAGCTCGACCGCACTGCAGTTCAACTACCGGGCCAAGGGCTCCGATGTGGACAGCGTCATCAACCTGGTCGACACCCCCGGCCACTCCGATTTCTCCGAGGACACCTACCGGGTGCTCACCGCCGTCGACGCCGCGGTGATGCTGATCGACGCGGCCAAGGGCTTGGAGCCGCAGACGCTGAAACTGTTCCAGGTCTGCCGCCACCGTGGCATCCCGGTGATCACCGTGATCAACAAGTGGGACCGGCCAGGGCGGGCGCCGCTGGAACTGCTCGACGAGATCAACGAGCGGATCGGACTCACCCCCACCCCGCTGTTCCTTCCGGTCGGCATCGCGGGGGACTTCCGCGGCCTGCTGCGCCGCGGCCCGGACGGCGTCCCGCTCGAATACATCCACTTCACGCGCACGGCGGGCGGCGCGACCATCGCGCCCGAGGAGTCGATCACCCCGGAGGCCGCGGAGGCGCGCGAAGGCGAGCCGTGGAGCACCGCCGCGGAGGAGAGCGAACTGCTCTCGGCCACCGGCCAGGACCACGACCAGGAGCTGTTCCTCGCCGGGCAGACCTCGCCGGTCATCTACGCCTCGGCGATGTTGAACTTCGGCGTGCGGCAACTGCTGGAGACCTTGGTCGCGCTCGCGCCTGCGCCCGGTTCGCGTCGTGACGTCGACGGCAAGCCGCGCGAGACCGGCGACCCGTTCAGCGCGGTGGTGTTCAAGGTGCAGGCGGGCATGGACGCCGCCCACCGCGATCGCCTCGCGTTCATGCGGATCGTGTCCGGCGAATTCGAACGCGGCATGGTGGTCACCCACGCGCAGACCGGTCGGCCGTTCGCCACCAAGTACGCGCTGACCGTGTTCGGCCGCGAGCGCGCCACCGTCGACACCGCGTACCCGGGTGACGTCGTCGGCCTGGTCAACGCGACGGCGCTGGCACCGGGGCACACGCTGTTCGTGGACAAGAAGGTGGAGTTCCCGCCGATCCCCTCGTTCGCACCGGAACATTTCGCGGTGCTGCGGGCGCGCAGCGCGGGCAAATACAAGCAGTTCCGCAAGGCCGTGGACCAGCTCGATTCCGAGGGCGTCGTGCAGGTGCTGCGCAACGACATCCGCGGCGACGCGTCTCCCGTGCTGGCCGCGGTCGGCCCGATGCAGTTCGAAGTGGTGACCGCGCGCATGCTCGCGGAGTTCAACGTCGAGACCACGATGGAACACCTCGCCTACACGCTGGCCCGGCGCACCGACGCCGCGTCGGCGGACGAACTCGGGCGGCAGCGCGGGGTGGAGGTGTTCACCCGCTCAGACGGTGCGCTGCTCGCGTTGTTCAGCGACAAGTGGCGGCTGCAATACATCGAGAAGGAGCACCCGGCGCTCACCCTGGAGCCCCTGGTCGCTACGGCCGACTGAGTCAGCCGGCCTCGGACTCCGGCCGCAGCGGCGCGGCGCCGGGGTCGCGTTCGATCGATGAGATGCCGTCCTCCTTGGCGATCAGGCCCCAGCGGCTGGAGGTCAGGCGCAGGCTGGGCAGGTCGCTGAGGGAGAGCACCACTTCATAGGTGCGTTCGTAGCCGGTGTGCGAGATCCGCCACCGCCCGTCGTCGCAGCGCACGTAGCGGTCGGTGTAGAAGGCCGCGCCGCGCAGCAGCATGTTGTGGCCCGGAATGAGCACCGTGTCGGCGAGGTACCAGGTGCCGGTGGCGGTGTCGCCTTCGACATCGATCTCGGGGTGGTCACAGCGGTGTTCGGTGATCACGTGCGGCCCGAGCGTGTTGCGCATGAACGCGATGAAA
The DNA here is from genome assembly GCF_040681035.1 of Nocardia sp. NPDC051911. Taxonomy (NCBI): domain Bacteria; kingdom Bacillati; phylum Actinomycetota; class Actinomycetes; order Mycobacteriales; family Nocardiaceae; genus Nocardia; species Nocardia sp. NPDC051911. The sequence continues at coordinate 145,882 of NZ_JBFAXY010000009.1, read as the reverse complement.
GCCTCGCGCGATTCGAACTGGAGATATTCGCTGTAGGTCGCGGTCGCCTCGGGGATCATGGTGTCGGCGAAATCATCCCACGACTTGGTGTCGAGAGTACGCAGGTACCGGTATTTCAACCGCGAGATCGCCGACACGTCGTCCGGCTCCCGCTCCTCGCCGCGGGTCAGGCGTGGGTCGTCGCGCACCCGCCCGAAGTCGATCGGCCCCGCGTCGAAGGGCAGCCGCTCGTCGGCGCGCAGGTCGCCGGGATCTCGTTCGCCGGTGCTCGCCGCCCGCTGACCACGGCTCGGCGCGGGACCGGCCGTGCCGATATCTCGCTCCTCGGGCTCCGGTCCGCTCGAATCTATGTCCACCCCGCCGCGCTCCTGCCGGCCCGGGGGAAAACCCGGGTCGTCGCGCTGCTGATTACCGGGACCCTTGCCCCGGTCGTTACGCGTTTGCCCAGCGATGCCCAAACCTGGGTCGCCGCGCCCCTGCCCGCCGGTTCGCTGATCCATACCCTCAACAATCCCATCCCGAGTGCCGGATTGGGAGAGTTGTATCAGATTGCTATCGCGACGAGAGAGAACATTCCTACGAAGATCAACTTCGGGGTGTCAGCTTCCGATCGTGAAGCAGGTGCGGCAGAAGTCCTCACCGAACTCGGTCAGCCGGAGACTCTTGCGGACGATCTTCGGCGCCCGGCCCGCCTTCTTCAGCGCCGCCTCCACCACCGGCTGCACCTCCAGCACCATGTAGCGGCTCAGGACCACCGGATCGTCCGAGGTCAGCGTCAGCCCGAGGCGGTTGAGGTTGATCAGGTAGGACCGCGACCGGTCCGGGTAGCGCACCCCGGCCTGCTCGGGCACCGAGGTGAGGTCGCCCTGCACCAGTTCCGAGCCGATCCCCAGCGGACGGTTGGTGCGCACGTCGACCGACGGCTGCGGGCCGTTGAGCGCCATGAAGCGCAGGATGCGCGCCTCGTCGGGAGCGAGCTCGTCGAGGATGCGGTCGTAGGCCGGGTGCACGTCCTCGGTGAAGTAGACGTCGGCGGACCTCGCCAGCAGCGCGTCGCCGCGGCGGCGCAACTCCTCCGTGCTCGCCGAGCGCAGGTACGGCCCGACGGCCAGCGCTTGCTGCGAGGTGGGTCCGTTGGAGGTCGGGACATAGCTGACGATCTCCCGGACCGACCCCTCGGTGACGCCGAGCGCGCTGCGAGCGATGGAGCGCAACGCGTTTCCGGTCCGCTCGGCGATCTCGGCTGAGGACTCCCCGTCCAGCGCGGCCTGGGTGATCTCCCTGGTGACCTCGTAGGTCGTGCCGACCGCCCATTGGCTTCCGCGCACGACGGTGCCCGCGGCCACTCCGGCCGCGCGGAACACACCGCGGATCAGCCGTGCCTCATTGCTGATCTGCCGCTGTTCGACATCCGAACTGCGCTCGACGGCGCGGGGACCTGGCCTTACCACGTCCTGTCCGGTCCTGTCGTCTGCCACGTTTTCTCCGATATCGCCGGGGGGAACGAATCCGTCCCACAGATTACTTCCCCTTGTGTCGCGGGGCATTCGCACCGCCTGACTCGGACAGTGCGACCGGCGCGCGGCGCGCAATAAGGTTTCTTCGCCGAGGGGGTGCTAGTTTTGGTTGCCGGTGAGGCGGCGATCACCGGTGTATCGGCAGGAGGGTGTCGTGTTAGAGAGCGTTTTCGGAATCCACCCGACGATCCTCCTCGAGCTCGTGACCATACCGCTTTTCACCGGCGTGATCGGCTACATCACCAACTGGACCGGCGTGCTCATGCTGTTCAAGCCGGTCGCCTTCCACGGCATCCGAGTTCCCGGCCTGCGCGCGCTGTATCCGTTCCTTCCCAAGCGAATTCAAGTTCTCCCGCTACTGAGCTACGACGGCCGGTTCGGCTGGCAGGGCATCGTCCCGTCGCGCGCGGACAAGATGGCCAGCATCGCGGTCGACAAGGGCCTGGCCAAACTCGGCAGCGTCGCGGACTTCTATCGGGAGCTCGAGCCGGACAAGCTGGCCGAGCACCTCGCGAGCATCGCCGACGCGCAGATCAAGGACATCGTCGAGGACATCCTGCGCCGCGAGCATCCGCAGCTCTGGTACAACCTGCCCGCCCAGGTGCGCGACATGGTGCACGCCAGGGTGCGCCAGCAACTGCCGGAGATTCTGCGCGAGCTGACCGAGGAATTGGGCGCGAATATCGATCAGCTGCTCGATGTGAAGCAGATGGTGATCCGCTACTTCCAGGCCCGGCCGCATCTGCTCAACACGCTGTTCCAGGTGCTCGGCGCGAAGGAACTGCGTTTCATGCAGAACTTCGGTTTCTACTTCGGCGCGCCGATGGGTGTGCTGCTGGTCGCCATCCTGCATCTGACCGGCTGGTCCAGCCTGGTCGTGCTGCCGATCGGCGGCGTGATCATCGGCTGGGTGGTCAACTGGATCGGCATCAATATGATCTTCGCGCCCGCGTATCCGAAGTGGTGGGTCCCGTGGCGGCAGGGCCTGCTGATCAAACGCAAGTCCGAAATCACCGACGGATACGCGGAATTGGTTTCCAGCCAGGTGATCACGGTGGCGAATATCGGCGACGAGTTGCTCAACGGCCCCCGATCGGACCGCACCATGCAGATGCTGGAGGACACGCTGCGCCCGGCCGCCGACCGCGCGCTCGGTCCCGCGCGTCCCGCGGTCAAGTTCGTGCTCGGCAGCCGCGAATACGACTCGCTGCAATCGACGTTCACCAGCGAAGCCATGGCCATCGCGCCGATCGCGTTCGCCGACCCGGAATTCAACGTCCGCCAGGGCAGGCAGATCAACGAATACATCGCGAGGCAGATGGCGATGTTGTCGCCGCCGGACTTCGTCGACATGCTGCGCGCGGCCATCAAGCAGGATGAATGGCTCCTTTTCGTCCATGGCGGCGTGTTGGGGCTGTTCGCCGGATACGCTCATATCCTGATCTTCGGAACGGGAGTGGCGACATCATGGCTGTAGCGGGTCCGGACGACGGCGATATCCAGGCCGTCGAGCACCTCGACGCGACGGCGGCGAATGCCGAGCCATCGCAGGAGATCGCCCGGCGGCCGGCTTCGGACATCGCGCACACCGACGAATTACCCAGACGGGTAACGGTTCCCCTCGCCACCGTGCGTGCGGCGACAGGCGTCGCGCGGGTCGCGTGGACCGCGGTCACCGGGGTGACGTCCTGGAGCGTCGGCACCGCGGTCGGCGTCACCTCGACCGTCGTACGGCGCAGCATCGAGGGAGCGCCGCCGCGAGAAGTGCTGGCCGAGGCGGAGTCCGAGGTCCGTGACGCGATGCGCAAGGCGCTCGGGATGCCCGCCGCCACGGAACCGTCCACGCAGGAAGCGGTGCCGACGCTGCGTGAGCAGGGAGCCGCGCTGTTGCGGTTGTCGGCCAGCCCGCACGGCGAGGACGACAACCATCCGGCCTTCGCGGGCATGCTCGCCGAGTTGACCCCGGACGAAGCGCGCATCCTGCGCTTCCTGCATCTGGACGGGCCACAGCCCTCGATCGACATCCGCACCGGCCGCCCGCGCGCGCTCGGCTCCGAACGCCTGGGCTCGATGCTCACGCTGATCGGCGAGCACGCGGGCCTGCGCTTTCCGAACCGGATCCAGCAGTACCTGACCAACCTGCGCAGGCTCGGCTTGATCGAGCACGCGCGCGAGCCGGTCGGCAATCCGAACCGGTACCAGCTGCTGGAGGCGCAGTCACCGGTGCGGGAGATGCTGAAGCGCTCCGGCTTCGGCACCAAGGTGATCTACCGCAGCGTGGTGCTCACCGACTTCGGCGCGGACTTCGTGCGCACCTGCCTGCCGGTGGTCGTGCAGGACGGACGCGCCTCGGGCCACTAGGGCCCCCAGCCGCGCAGCGCCATCTCGGCCACCCGCTCCAATTCGGCCCGGCCTGCTCCGTCGCGCGCCGCCTGGGACATGCCCTGCATCACCGTGCCGACGTAGCGGGCCAGCGTGCGCGCGTCGAGGTGGCTCGGCAGGACGCCCGCGTCGATGTCGGCCTGGATGCGCGCGGCGAACGTGTCGATGTTCCGATTGCGCATATCGCGCAGGAGATCGGCGATCTCGGCGCTGGTGGTGTTGACGCCCGCGCTGATCACCAGACAGCCGTGCGGGCATTCCGGCCGGGTGTATTCCGTCGCCGCCTCGCGCAGAATCCGCCGTACCGCCGCCTCCGCGGTGTCCTCCTCGGCCAGCGCCCTCGCGACGAATCCGCCGTAGCGGTCGCCGAATTTCGCGACGACCTCGCCGAACAACGTCTTCTTGTCCCCGAACGCCGCGTACAGGCTGGGTGCGCCGATGCCAATGGCCGCGGTCAGGTCCCCGATCGAGGTGGCCTCGTACCCCCGGGCCCAGAACAGCCGCATGGCCTTGTCCAGCGCCGCGTCCCGATCGAAAGATCGCGGCCGCCCTCGGGTCGTCGTGCTCATGGCGCAATTTTATAGCGATCACTAGAGAATGTGCTACCTTTCTTTCTGTAGCGGTCGCTAGAGAAAGGGGCGCGCCATGGGCGCACTGACGGGCAAGACGGCACTGGTCACCGGGAGCAGCCGGGGCATCGGGCGATCGATCGCCGAACGACTGGCGCGTGACGGCGCACGCGTCGCGGTCCACTACAACCGCGACGAACAGGCGGCGAAGGCGACCGTGGCCGCGATCGAGGCTTCGGGCGGCGCGGCGTTCGCGATCCGCGCCGAACTGGGCGTGCCAGGCGACGCCGAGACGCTGTGGGCGGCCTTCGACGCGCACGCCGACGGGCTGGACATCCTGGTGAACAACGCGGGCACCGACGGGATCAGGGAGCCGATCGCCGGAACCGACGAGGCGGCGTTCGACCGGGTCTTCGCGATCAACGCCAAGGCTCCCTTCTTCATCACCCGCCTCGGCTTGGACCGGTTGCGCACAGGCGGGCGGATCGTCAACATCTCCACCGGACTGACCCACGGCGCGTACATGCCGCAACTGATCGCCTACACCATGACCAAGGCCGCGCTCGACAGTTTCACCAGCGTGCTCGCGAAGGAGGTCGGCGCGCGCGGCATCACCGTGAACGCGGTCGGGCCGGGGATCATCGACACCGACATGAACGCGAACTGGCTGCGCAACGCCGAAGCCCAGGCGTCGGTGGCGACGATGTCCCCGCTCCACCGCGTGGCGCAGGCCGACGACGTCGCCGACGTCGTCGGGTTCCTCGCCTCCGACGACGCCCGGTGGGTGACCGGGCAGTGGATCGATGCCACCGGCGGCGCGCTGCTGTAAGCGCCATTCTCGCGTGCGAGCTACGGACCCGCATCGCCCGGCCGCTCCCATCAGGCGTACCTCCGCCTTCGCTGCGGCCATGCGCGAACTGAGGACGGACTCCGCCCGACTGCACCTATTAGGCGTACCTCCGCCTTCGCTGCGGCCATGCGCAGGCTGAGGACGGACTCCGTCCGGCTGCAGCTATTAGGCTTTAGCACCGTGCTGTCAGTTGTGCCGAGTCCCGTCACCGTGCGGGCGCCGTCGAAGGTGAACCTCCATCTCGGAGTGGGCGACCTGCGGGCCGATGGCTACCACGACCTGACCACGGTGTTCCAAGCACTGTCCCTCAGCGACGATCTGGAGATCGCGCCGTCGGCTTCGCTGGCCGTCCGGGTCACGGGTGAGGGCGCCGCGGAGGTGCCGACCGACCGGACGAATCTGGTATGGAAAGCCGCCGTCCGGCTGGCGCACCTCGGCGGCCGCGCTCCCCTGGTGGAAATCGCCATCACCAAAGGCATTCCGGTGGCAGGGGGCATGGCGGGCGGCAGCGCCGACGCCGCCGCCGCGCTGGTCGGGCTGAACGAACTGTGGGACCTGGGACTGTCCAGGGAGGAACTCACCGCGGTGGCGGCCGAACTCGGCAGCGACGTGCCGTTCGCCCTGCACGGCGGCACCGCGCTGGGCACCGGCCGCGGCGAGCGCCTGTTGCCGGTGCTGTCCCGCAACACGTTTCACTGGGTGCTCGCGTTCGCCAAAGGCGGCTTGTCCACTCCCGCGGTGTTCGCCGAACTCGACCGGTTGCGCGAGCACGGCGAACCGCCCCGGCTCGGCGAGCCGCAGCAACTGATGCAGGCGTTGGCCTCCGGCGACGCGCGGCAGCTCGCACCCCTGCTCGGCAACGATCTCCAGGCGGCGGCGGTGTCGCTGAAGCCGGAACTGCGCCGTACGTTGCGCGCGGGCATCACCGCGGGCGCGCTGGCCGGATTGGTCTCCGGTTCCGGGCCCACCTGCGCGTTCCTCTGCGAGAGCGAGGAGTCGGCGATCTCGGTGGCCGCCGAACTCGCGGGCGCGGGCGTCTGCCGCAGCGTGCGGACCGCCAGCGGACCCGTGCCGGGCGCGCGCGTCCTCAGCGGCGACGCACCCGGTAAGCACTGACCGCCATTGGCCGCGACCGGACGCGGCGGCTTGCGGCCGACGCCGCAAGCCGCCGAGCGGGCACTTCAGGCACGGTTCCTGCCGAACCGTCCGTAGCTCCGGCGGGGTGTCCACTGCGAGGTGGTGATGCCGACGACACTGCGGCGAGCACGAAACCCTATGTGGCCTGCCGTACGTGCGGGAACGCTCAGCATGACGGCCCTGCGCGCGATCGTTGCGGTACGCAGGTCGGCGAGCCGATCAAGCGGGAACGCTCGGCATCGCCGCATCCGTGTGACCGATGCGCGGCCTCGCTCAGGGCAGCAGGTCGGCGAGCCGATCGACCTGATCGGCGTCGCGGCCGTAGCAATAGAACATCACCTCGTCCGCGCCGAGATCGCCGAATTGCGCCATGGCGGTGCGGATCCGGGCGGGCGTGGTGAGCATGCCTTCGAGCATGCCTTCGGCGCGGCCGGTGAACGCGTAGTAGGCGCCCATCGACGCGCGTGCGTCTTCGATGACGTCGTCCGGACCGAGGGCGACGTTGAGCTGGGCGACGATCCGCGGCGCGCCCGGTCGGCCGTGGTCGGTCCAGGAGCGGCGCACGGTGTCGAACAGCCCGCCCGCCCACGACGGCGGTGCGGCGGCGAGAAAGCCACCGGCCCAACGGCCGACGCGCTCGAGTGCGGCGGGCTGGAAGCCGCCGAACAGGATCTCGGGCCCTTCCGGGCGCAGTGGCGCGGGGCCGATCGGCCCGCACTCCTCGCCGTAGGGCTCACCGGCCCACAGGCGGCGCATGAGCGCGACTTGCTCGTCGAGGCGGCGGCCCCGGGTGCGCAGGTCGGTGCCCGAGGCGAGGTGGTCGTCGGCGCGGCCGCCGACGCCGAGGCCGAGCACCAGCCGCCCGCCGGACATCCGGTCCAGCGTGGCGGCCTGTTTGGCGAGCAGCACCGGGTCGCGCAACGGCGCGAGCAGTACTTCGGTTTGCACTCGGACGCGGCTGGTCGCGCCGGCGATCGTGGCCAGCGCTATCAGCGGTTCGGGATTGTCGTAGACCAGCCGGTCGAGCAGGCCGAGCGTGCGGAACGGGCCCGCGTCGGCGCGCCGAGCCCAGTCGAGCAACTCGGCGGGATCGGAGATGGGCAGGCCGAGGCCGACGTACATGAGAATCCTCCAGAGAGCATGCGGAATGGGAATAGTGCCGCCCGCCGACGCCTTCGGATAGGAGGCGGGCGTCCCACTCTGCGGCTGTACTTCTGGGGAGCGCCGATTCGGTTGCATGAGAACGAACAGCGTTCGTTCGCGATCAATCTAAACGAACATTGTTCGTACCGCAAGCTCGCCGCCGTTCGCCGGGACGACAGGCGGTCCGCCCACATCGGTACGCTGGCCCGGGGCCCCAGGGCCGCGACAGGTAGGTCTCATCGGACCGCCCCCGCAAGACACGGAAGGATCCATGTCCAACCTGATCAATCTCGAACAGGTCCACAAAAGCTTCGGGATCAAGCCGCTGCTGGACAATGTCTCGCTCGGCGTGCACGCGGGCGAACGGATCGGAGTCGTCGGCCTCAACGGCGGCGGCAAGACCACCCTGCTCGAGGTGCTCACCGGCATCGAGGAACCCGACAGCGGCCGGGTCAGCAGACTCGGCGGCCTGCGCATGGCTGTGGTGACGCAGCGCGGTGTGCTGCCCGCGGGCGCGACGGTCGGATCGGTGGTGCTGGCCGGGCTGGCCGACGACGCCATGACCGACGAGGTCGCCGAACACGAATGGGCCGCCGACCCGCGCATCCGCTCGGTGATGGACGGCATCGGCATCGCCGGCCTCGGCATGGACACCCTGGTGGACAACCTCTCCGGCGGCGAGCGCCGCCGGGTCGCGCTCGCCGCCGCGCTGGTGCGCGAACTCGACCTGCTCGTGCTGGACGAGCCGACCAACCACCTGGATGTCGAGGGTGTGCAGTGGCTGGCCGCGCACCTGCTCGGCCGCCGCAGCGCGCTGGTCGTGGTGACCCACGATCGCTGGTTCCTCGACACCGTCGCCACCAACACCTGGGAAGTGGTCGGCGGCAAGGTCGAAAGCTACGAGGGCGGTTACGGCGACTGGATCTTCGCCCGCGCCGAGCGCGCCCGCCAGGCCGATGCCTCCGAGGCCCGGCGGCGCAATCTGGCCCGCAAGGAACTGGCGTGGCTGCGGCGCGGCCCGCAGGCGCGCACGTCCAAGCCGCGCTACCGGGTCGAGGCCGCCGAAGCCCTGATCGCCGACGTGCCGCCGCCGCGCGACAGCGTCTCGCTGGCCGCCTTCGCGCGCAAACGCCTCGGCCGCGTGGTCGTCGAGCTGGAGGACGTCACGCTCACCACGCCGGACGACCGGGAATTGGTGCGCGACCTGACCTGGCGGCTGGCGCCGGGCGAGCGCGTCGGCCTGGTCGGCGTCAACGGCTCGGGCAAGACGACGCTGCTGCGCGCCCTTGCGGGCGACACCGACGCGACCTTGGCCGCGGGCAAGCGCATCCAAGGCCAGACCGTCCAGATCGGCTGGCTGCGCCAGGAACTCGACGACCTGCCCACCGACCTACGCGTGCTGGAGGCGGTGCAGCAGGTGGCGCAGCGAATCATGCTGGGCGACAAGGAGATCTCGGCGGGACAGCTGGCCGAGCGACTCGGTTTCACCCCCGCCCGCCAGCGCACGCCGGTCGGCGACCTGTCCGGCGGCGAGCGGCGACGCCTGCAGCTGACCCGCATCCTCATGTCCGAACCGAACGTGCTGCTGCTCGACGAGCCGACCAACGACCTGGACATCGACACCCTGCAACAGCTGGAGGACCTGCTCGACAACTGGGCCGGCACGCTGGTCGTGATCAGCCACGACCGGTACCTCATCGAACGGATCTGCGACTCGACCTGGGCGTTGTTCGGCGACGGAAAGCTCACCAACCTTCCGGGCGGCATCGAGGAGTACCTGACCAAGCGCGCGGCCCTCGCGGCGAACCAGACCCGCACCGCCGCACCCGATGCCAAGCCCGCCGACGCCCCGGCCACCGATTCCGCGGCCTACCGCGCGGCCCGCAAGGAGCTGACCCGGTTGGAACGCGCCATCGACAAGCTGTCCGAGCGCGAGCAGCGCTTGCACGTCGCGCTGGCCGACGCCGCCACCGACCCGGACAAGCTGGTCAACCTGGGCGCGGAGCTCAAGCAGGTGCTCGCGGAGAAGGAAACGGCCGAAGAGCGCTGGATGGAACTGGCCGAAGGCGTGTGAGGCCCGGCCGCCTCTTGCGGACATATACCCGGAGGGGGTATCTTTCGATGTCGGGGTACCCCCCGCCCGTATGAATGATATGGATGCGAAGGAGTCGGACATGCCCACCACCACCTACACCGTCACCGGGATGACCTGCGGGCACTGCGTCAGCTCCGTCAAGACCGAGATCGGCAAGATCGACGGCGTGACCGGCGTCGATGTGGATCTCGCCAGCGGCGCCGTCCGCGTCGACAGCACCGCGCAGATCGCCGACGCCGACATTGTCGCCGCCGTGGACGAAGCAGGCTACGAAGTCGCCGTCTGACCGGTCGCCACCAGTGGTTCCGCGCACCGGCCGACGCCGGTAGCGGAGCCACTGTTCTGTGCGACGCGCTACGCCTGGGCCGCCAGCCGGACGAAGGCGGCGGTGTCGAGGGTTTCGCCGCGAGCGGTGGGAGCGATGCCCGCGGCGAGCAGACGGCGCTCGGCTTCGGCAGGCGAACCGGCCCAGGCGGCGAGGGCGGCGCGCAGCGTTTTGCGCCGCTGCGCGAATGCGGCGTCGACGACTTCGAAGACGCGGCGGCGGTGCTCGTCGTCCATCGGCCACGGCGGCTCGGCGAAGCGGTCGATCCGGACCAGGCCCGACTCGACCCGCGGCACCGGCCAGAACACTTGCGTGCCCACCGCCCCCGCACGCCGGACGGTCCCGAAGAAGCCCGCTTTCACGCTGGGCACGCCATAGATGCGGCCGCCGGGCTCGGCGGCCAAGCGATCGGCCACCTCGGCCTGCACCATCACCAGAGCGACCGCGATGCCGGGCAGTTCGGCGAGCAGATGCAACAGCACCGGGACGGCCACGTTGTACGGGAGATTGGCTACCAGCGCGGTCGGCGCGGCGGGCAGGTCCGCCGCGGTGACGCGCAGCGCGTCCGCCTCCACCACCGACAGTCGCTCCGCGAGTTCCGGAGCCCGGTCCGCGACGGTCACCGGAAGATGGCGCGCCAGCACGGGATCGATTTCGACGGCGACCACCGAGTCCACCACGTCCAGCAGTGCGAGGGTCAGCGAACCGAGACCGGGCCCGACCTCGAGCACCACGTCCCCGCGCCCCACCCCGGCGGCCGCGACGATCCGCCGCACCGTGTTCGCGTCGTGCACGAAGTTCTGCCCGAGCTGCTTGGTCGGCCGGACCCCGAACCGCTCGGCGAGCACCCGCACTTCGGCGGGCCCGAGCAGCGCCGCACTCCCGCGGGCGGAAATATCAGGTTCGGACACCTCGAGAATCTATCAACCGGCATACCCGGCCTGCCGCGACGTCTCCCCCGCGTCAGCTGATGCCGAGGCGACCGGTGCAAGCGGGCCAGGCGCCCCAACCCTGCCGCTGCCGGGTGATCTCCGCGATGGCGATCTGTTCTTCCCTGGTGGCCAGGTCCGCGCGGGGGGCGTACCGCAGCCCGCCCTGCCGCTCCCAAGTGCCTTGGTCGAACTGCACACCGCCGAAGTAGCCGTTGCCGGTGTTGATCGACCAGTTGCCGGTCGACTCACAGCGGGCCAGCGCGTCCCAGATCGCGCCGTCGCGCACCGGGGGCACCTCGGTGCCAGGCTTGGCGCCCTTGCGGACGGTCTTCGGCTTCGCCGCCACGGTGACGGTCGAAGCGACCGGTTTACGGTCCACTTCCTGGCCGTTGACCATGGTGACCGCGAAGGTGACGTTCTGCACGCCGGGAGCGCCGGGCGACTCCACCACCGTGCGGCTCATGTTCATCTCCGGGTCTTCGATGACGTTCTCCGGCGGGTCCAGCGGCATCGTCTCGGTCTGCTGTTCGACCCGCTTGCGCGTCACGGTGACGTGCAAGCCGTTCGTCAGGGGCGTGGCCGCGGCCGGTTCGACGGAGTCCTGCTCGAGCAGCGGGATGCCGGTGACCTCGAGGAATTTGCCGACGGTGGGCGCGGCGGCGCGCACGTCCACCGGATTGCCGATGCCGTCGACCAGCGAGACCACGCGCGGAGTCGCGATGGTCAGCGTCCCGCCCTGCAGCGGGAGCCGCTCGTCGCGGGCGGGCGAGACGTACACCTCTTTCGGGATCTTCAGCTGTTCGAGCGCCTCCCCCGCGGTCACCCCGGTGGTCCAGACCTTCTGCGTCATACCGTCGACCGATAGGTCGACCTCTTTCGCGCGGTTGAGCGTGATGGTCGCGCCGTCGGCGATGTGCGCGGCCAGTGCGGGCGCCACCTTGTCCCGGTCGGTCACCGCGAAGCCCGCGGCCTTCAACACGCCGCGCACGTCGCGCGACATCGTGGTCTGGAAGAGCTTCTCGCCGTCCACGACGACGGTCACCGTCTTGCGATTCACGATCGCGAGACCGGCGCCGACGATCAGCGTCAGCAGCAGTGCGCCGACCGCGATGTACAGCAGCGGCGAACGCGACTGGTTGATCCGCATGAAGGGGGACATGGTCACAGCACGATAACGAGGGGGCAGGGCGCCGACAACAGCAAGCTCCGGAACAGGGCCTTTTCAATATCACGATCGAATATCGACCCCGCAGGTAAATCACAAAACGGAACGCCGAAAGTGACATAGGACACATTTCGCATACAGCGATGCATTCCGGGCATCCGTGACGCCCTCGGGTACGCGCCCCTTGGCGGGCGCCCCCGCTCAGATCCGGTAGACGCGACGCGCGTTGGCGGTGGTGATCTCGGCCAGTTCCAGCGGATCCTGCTCGCGCACCTCGGCCAGTGCCCGCACGGTGTACGGCAGGCAATACGGCTCGTTCGGCGCTCCGCGGAACGGATGCGGGGTCAGATACGGCGCGTCCGTCTCGACCAAAATCTGGTCGTCGGGCACCACCTTGGCCGCCTCGCGCAGTTCGTGCGCGTTCTTGAAGCTCACCGTCCCGGAGAAGCTCAGGATGTAGCCCTCGGCCACGCACGACAGGGCCATGTTCGTGTCCGAGGAGAAGCAGTGGAAGATCACCCGCTCCGGCGGACCCTCGTCCAGCAGCACGGTCAGCAGGTCGTGGTCGGCCTCGCGGTTGTGGATCATCAGCGGCTTGCGCACCCGCTTGGCCAGGTCGATGTGCCAGCGGAAGCCCTCGATCTGGGTCTCGACGTCGGCGCAGCCGTCCAGCTTGCCCGGCCAGTAGTAGTCCAGGCCGGTCTCGCCGACAGCGACCACCCTCGGGTCGTCGGCCAAGCGCTCGAGCTCGGCCTTCGCCTCGTCGTCGAGCGCGTTCGCCCTGGTCGGATGCAGCGCGACGGCGGCGAACACCCGATCGTCCCAGTGCGCGGCCCGCACCGCCCACCGCGCGGCGTCCAGATCGTCGGCGACGGTGACCACCCGGCCGACCCCGACCGAGGCGGCCCGGTCGACGATCGCGACGGTCGACGCCGCGTCGGTCGCGCCGCAGGCGTCCAGGTGGGTGTGCGCGTCCACGATCGGCGACAGCGGCTCGGGCAGCTCCGGCGCGGAACGCTTCGCGCTCATCGGCGGCCACCCCGCGGCGCGGACGCGGGAACCCGCGAATCGGCGAGGGGCATATTCACGCGAGCGGAAGAATGCACGCGCATTACAGTAGACACACCATGAGCGAAGTCGACCGCCCCGCCTTCTACATCACCACGGCCATCGCCTATCCGAACGGCGCGCCGCATATCGGGCATGCGTACGAGTACATCTCGGCCGACGCCATCGCCCGCTTCAAGCGCCTCGACGGCTACGACGTCTTCTTCATGACCGGCACCGACGAGCACGGCCAGAAGATGCAGCAGGCCGCGGTCGCCGAGGGCATCCCGGTGGAAGAGCTCGCGGCTCGCAACTCCGACGTGTTCGAGGCGCTGGACAAGACGCTCGACATCTCCTTCGACCGGTTCATCCGCACCACCGACGCCGACCACCAGGCCGCCAGCGTCGCCATCTGGGAGCGGATGCTGGCCAACGGCGACATCTACCTCGGCAACTACTCCGGTTGGTACTCGGTGCGGGACGAGGCGTTCTACACCGACGAGGAGACCACGGTGCTGGAGGACGGCACCCGCATCTCCACCGACTCCAAGACGCCGGTCACCTGGACCGAGGAGTCGAACTACTTCTTCCGGCTGTCGGCCTACCAGGACAAGTTGCTGGCGCTCTACGACGAGCATCCGGAATTCATCGCGCCGGCGACCCGGCGCAACGAGATCGTCAGCTACGTCAAGGCGGGTCTGAAGGACCTGTCCATCTCGCGCACCACCTTCGACTGGGGCGTGCCGGTGCCCGACCATCCCGACCACGTCATGTACGTGTGGGTGGACGCGCTCACCAACTACCTCACCGGCGTCGGCTTCCCGGACACCTCCTCCGCCGCCTTCGGCAAGTATTGGCCCGCCGACGTGCACATCATCGGCAAGGACATCACACGCTTCCACACGGTGTACTGGCCCGCGTTCCTGCTCTCGGCCGGAGTGGAGCTGCCGAAACGCGTATTCGTGCACGGATTCCTGTACAACAAGGGCGAGAAGATGTCCAAGTCGGTCGGCAACGTGGTCGACCCGCTAGAGCTGGTCGACGACTACGGCTTGGACGCGGTGCGGTTCTTCCTGCTGCGTGAGATCTCCTACGGCCAAGACGGCAGCTACAGCCACGAGGCCATCGTGAGCCGGATCAACAGCGACCTGGCCAACGAGTTCGGCAACCTGGTGCAGCGCAGCACCAAGCTGGTCGCGCGCGACTGCGGCGGCGTGGTGCCGACACCCGGCGAGTTCACCGACGACGACCGCGCCCTGCTGGATCTGGCGGGCGGTCTGCTGGAGCGCTGCCGGGCCGAATTCGACGCCCAGCAGATGCATTTGGCGCTGGAGGCGATCTGGCTGACCCTGGGCGAGACGAACCGGTACTTCTCCGCGCAGGCGCCGTGGGCGCTGGCGAAGTCGGGCACCCCGGAGGATCTCGCTCGCGAGGCCACCGTGCTGTACGTGACGCTGGAGGTGCTGCGCATCGTCGCGATCCTGGTGCAGCCGGTGCTGCCGGGGTCGGCGGGCCGTATCCTCGACCAGCTGGGGCAGCGGAGCCGGACGTTCGCGGACATCGCGACGCCGATCGAGCCCGGGTTGGCGTTGCCCGCGCCGGAACCGGTGTTCCCGAAGTACGTCGAACCGAAGGACTGACCGCCTCCCGCCTGCCGTAACGGTAAGGCGCACAACACTTTAGCGGTGTTCCACGGCGACATGCCCACGAGTGGATCCACCTGCCTTCCCGCCGTGGAATGTGTTGTCGGATAATGAAACACCGGTTCGCGGCCTGGCGACGCCCCGGACCGTGTGCGATCGGTACGACGACGTTCCGTTCGGAATCGGTTCCGGCACAGAGAGGGCACACATGGGCCAGCAGCACGCGACGGCATCCGTTCACCGGTCCGGTTTCGCCGAGCGGCATCGGGCGGCACGCGAAGCCGTGCTCACGTCGCAGCGCGGCAGGCTGGTCGAGGCGATGGTGGAGTCCGTCGACAACAAGGGATACCCGGCCACCACCCTCACCGACATCGTTGCCAGGGCGAGGGTTTCGCGGACGACCTTCTACGACCACTTCGCGAACAAAGAGGAGTGCTTCGCCGAGGCGGTGCACACCGGCGTCGACATCATGGCGACCCGGATCGTGGACGAACTCGCCCAGCTGCCGCCGGACGCCGACGCCTACGCGAAGATCGAGTCCATCGTGGTCACCTTCTGCCAGACCGTCGCCACCGAGCCCGATTTCGCCCGATTGGTGCTCGTGGAGTCGTTCAAGGTGAACCAGGAGGCCGTCGGCTACCGCGACTTGGCCGTCGACCGATTCGCCCAGCTGTACCGGGTGTTCTACGACCAGGCGCGGGCGGCGGACCCGACGCTCCCCGAACTGTCCGACGGGCTGATCGCCCTGATCCCGGACGCGATCGGCGAGCGCACGCGGCGGGTCATCGTCTCGGACGGACCCGCGCGCGTGCCGGATCTGGCGCCGCTGTTCGTCCAGTTCGTCATGAGCGCGCTGGGGCTTCCCGTTCCCTCCTGAAGGCACGGCGACCGTCACCGGGATGGCGTCCTCGCGCTACCCGACGCACCGCCGCCCCACCGGTCACCCGGTGGGGCTCGGGCACCGTCGTCGCGGCGACCGGATACCGCTCACACAGCTGTTCCGCGATGTCACTTCCAGGGGTCGAGCAGGGTATTGATCTCCTTGGTCAGCGCGGCCTGCAGGAACGGACCGAAGGTGATCCGCGCGACGCCCTGGTCGGCGAGGGCGGCCTTGTCGGCCTGATCCGGGAGGACGGTCGCGCTGATCGGCAGCGGCAGCTCGCCGGTCAGGCGGCGCATGTCGGCGTCGGCGTGGCGGCCCACCGGGAACAGCACGTCCGCACCCGCCTCGGCGGCCAGCCGCAGCCGCTCGATGGCGCGGTCCACCCGGTCGGCCTCGTCTCCGTCCTGGCGCAGGAGCAGGTCGGTGCGCGCGTTGATCACCAGGTGCACACCCGTCGCGTCGGCGGCCTTGCGCAGTCCGTGCACGAGGTCGGCGTGTTCCTGGCCCGTGCGCAGGCGCTTGCCCTCGCTGTGCACGGTGTCCTCGATGTTCAGTCCGATCGCCCCTGCCTCGAGCAGGCCCTCGACCAGCCGCGCGGGCTCCTGTCCGTAGCCGGACTCGATGTCGACCGACACCGGGACTTCCACCGCCGCCGTGATCTGCCGTACCCGGGTCAGCGACTCGTCGAACGTCATCCCTTCGCCGTCCGAGCGGCCGATCGAATCGGCCAGCGGATGACTGCCCACCGTCAAGGCCGGAAAGCCCGCCGCCACGGCGACTTTCGCGGACCAGGCATCCCACACCGTCGGGAAGACGCCCGGATCACCCGGCACGTGCAACCCGAGAAACGTCGTGGCCTTGCTCTCCAGAGAAGTCATACCGATGATCATGCCCGCCACCCAGCTTCGGGTCGACCACCCGCGCGGAGCGAACCGCACAGCCGAAGTCGCGGTCGGCTAGGAAGTGCGGCGCGCGGCGAGAACCGCGTCGTAGAGCTCGCGACGCGACACGGCGTGGGCGGCGGCGACCTCGGCGCAGGCGTCTTTGAGGCGCAGGCCCGCCGCGGTTCGGGATTCCACGGCGTCCACCAGGTCCGCTGGATCGGCGGCGGCGGGCTGGGCGCCCGCGAGCACCACGGTGATCTCGCCGCGTGCGCCATCGACGGCCCACTCGGCCAGTTCAGCCAGGGTCCCCCGGATCACTTCCTCGTAGGTCTTGGTCAGCTCCCGGCAGACGGCGGCGCGGCGGTCCGAGCCGAGGATCTCGACCGCGTCGGCCAGGCAGTCGGCGAGCCGATGCGGCGCCTCGAAGAAGACGCAGGCGCGTGGTTCGGTGGCCAAGGTACGCAACCATTCCCGGCGCTGGCCGGATTTGCGCGGCGGGAATCCGTCGAAGCAGAACCGCTCCACCGGCAGGGCCGACAGTGCCAGCGCCGTGGTCACCGCCGAGGGTCCGGGCAGGCAGGTCACCGGCAGATCCCGCTCGACGCACGCCGCCACCATGCGGTAGCCGGGATCGCTCACCGACGGCATGCCCGCGTCGGTCACCAGCAGCACCGTACGGCCGTCGGCGATCTCGTCGAGCAGCATCGGAATCCGGGCGGTCTCGACGTGATCGTAGAAACTGATCACCCGGCCGGAGATCTCGACGCCGAGCGCCTTGGCCAGCGCCCTGGTGCGGCGGGTGTCTTCGGCGGCGACGACATCGGCCGTCGCCAGCGCTTCGCGCAGGCGCTGCGAGGCATCGCCGACATCACCCATCGGCGTCGCCGCGAGCACCAGCCCGCCCGCCGTCTCGTAAGCCACCGCACTCCTGTCCGCATCACGTATCCGGCGACAACCGCCAACCCGCAGCCTATCCACCGACGCCACCGGCCCCAGCAGATACCGGCGGCAACGAGGTTCGGCCGCACCGGCGGAAGCAATCCCGCATGCCTTCGAGACGAATCTCACTCACGCCGGCAGCCGACCGCGAATCCGCCGGGCTCGTTCTCGACACGTACAGCCGATCTCGTGAGCACATGGGTAACTCACCGGGTACGCCCAAAACTACAGCGGCACTCACGCGGGACCTGAACGCGAATCCCGAACCACCCAACTAGTACGGCCTGAAGACCCGGAGAGGCGGAGGAGCATACGATCGGGGCGTGACCCAGGTGACCGACCAGCGCGCGACCGCACGGTTCGGAACCGTGCCATCCTGGTCGAGCCCGGGGCCGCTGCGGCCGCCACGCGACTTCGGGCCGACCGACCGCGCGCGCGGCTGGCTGGTGACCGCGTTCCTCACCGCGATCGCGGCGGTGACGCGCTTCACCATGCTCAACTACCCGACCGACGCGGGCACCCCCGTGTTCGACGAGAAGCACTACGCTCCGCAGGCTTGGCAGATGCTCACCGGCGGCTGGGTGGAGGACAACCCCGGCTACGGGCTGGTGGTGCATCCCCCGGTCGGCAAGCAGTTCATCGCGATCGGCGAGGCGATGTTCGGCTACAACGGCTGGGGCTGGCGTTTCACCGCCGCGCTCGCCGGAACGGTGCTGGTGCTGCTGGTGATCCGGATCACCCGGCGGATGACACGCTCCACCCTGATCGGCGCGATCGCGGGCATCCTGCTGATCGCCGACGGGCTGACCTTCGTCTCCTCGCGCATCGGCATGCTCGACATCTTCATGGCGTTGTTCGTCACCGCCGCCTTCGGCTGCCTGATCGTCGACCGCGACGAGGTGCGTGCTCGGTGCGCGCGCGCCGACGCGGAGGGCCGGATCGGCGTGACCGACTGGGGACCGCGCCTCGGGGTGCGCTGGTGGCGCTTCGGCGCGGGCCTGCTGCTCGGGCTGGCCTGCGGAACCAAATGGTCCGGAATCTATTTCATCGCCGCCTTCGGCTTGATGAGCGTCTACTTCGACCTCTCGGCGCGGCGGCTCTACGGGGTACGCCGTCCGTGGCTCGGGGTCGCGCTGCGGGACATCGGGCCCGCGCTGTACGCGCTGGTGCTCGTGCCGCTCGGCATCTATCTGGCCAGCTACTGGGCCTGGTTCGCGAGCGAGACCGGCGTGTACCGGTACATGCCCGGCAATCCGTCCGCGCCGACGGACCCGATCGGCACCGGAGGATTCTGGTCGCATGTGGTGCCGGGCGCGCTGCGTTCGCTCTGGTACTTCAACGCCAGGTCGCTGGAATTCCACACCGAACTGACCAATTCGGCGGGCAACCATCACCCTTGGGAATCCAAGCCGTGGACCTGGCCCATGGGCCTGCGCCCGATGCTGTACTACTACGCAGACAGCGGCGTCACCGGTTGCGGGCAGACCCAGTGCGTGAAGGCCGTGATGCTGATCGGCACGCCCGCCATTTGGTGGGTGGCTTTTCCGGTGCTGGCCTGGATGCTGTGGCGCGCGGTGGTCCGTCGCGACTGGCGCCACGGCGCGGTGCTGGTGGGCTACGGCGCCGCGCTGCTGCCCTGGTTCGCCACCCTCGACCGGCAGATGTACTACTTCTACGCCGTCCCGATGGCTCCGTTCCTGGTGATGGGCGTGGCGCTGGTGCTCGGCGACGTGCTGGGCCCCGCGCACCCCAGCACCATCCCGCGCAGCCCCGCCGGGATCTACCTGCCCACCCCGCCGAACGAACGGCGCAGCCTCGGACTACTCGCGGTCTGCCTCTACCTGGGCCTGGTGATCGCCAACTTCATCTGGCTGTGGCCGATTCTCACCGCGCTACCGATCACCCCGGGCAACTGGCACGACCACCTCTGGCTCCCCAGCTGGAGATAAGAGGTCAGGCCTCGAGTGCCGCCTGCACATAGCGCAGGGCGGTGGCGTCGTCCAAGCCCAATCTGCGCACCGTCGCGACGTAGGCGGTGGCCGCGCGACCTGCCACGTCGCGGGTCGGGTCTCCCGAGGAGGCGATGAACGAACCCTGCCTGCCCCGGGTTTCGACCACGCCGTCCGCCTCCAGCTCGCGGTAGGCGCGTGCCACCGTGTTGGGGGCGAGGCCGAGTTGAGCCGCAAGGGCGCGGACGGTCGGGATCTTGGTTCCTGCGGTCAGTTCGCCAGAACGCACCTGGGCGATGATGCCGAGGCGTAGCTGCTCGTAGGGCGGCACAGTCGAGTCGTGCGAGACGGTGATGGTGAACATGCCCGCGCTCACAACTCGTCGCGGGACAGCGGGCAGGACAGGCAACGCGGGCCGCCCCGGCCGGAGCCGAGTTCGGAGCCGGGGATGCGCAGCACCTCGATGCCTTCGTCCTCCAGCCTGGCGTTGGTCATCTCATTGCGCTCGTAGGCGACCACCACGCCGGGCGCGAGCGCGAGGGTGTTGTTGCCGTCGTCCCACTGTTCCCGTTCGGCGGTGACGCCGTCCAGTCCCGTGTCGATCACCCGCAGCTTGCCGATGCCCATCGCCTCGGCGGCCGCGGGCAGGAACGGGTCGGGACCGCTGATGCCGACCCGGCCGCTGCCGAGCCGTCCGCCGTAGTCGTCGGCCTTGCGGATGGTGAAGGCGCACAGCGATTCGCGCACCGCCGGATACATCACGACGGCGTCCGCGTCGACCATGGTGCACACCGTGTCCAGGTGCATCGTCGCGCGGGTTTGCGCGATCGGCACGACGAGCACGGTGTGCGCGAGGTCATCGTCGAACAGGCTGCGCGCCAAGGCTTCCGCGCCGGCGGGCGAGGTGCGCTCGCCGACGCCCACCGCGACCACGCCCTCCGAAAGCAGCAGCACGTCGCCCCCTTCGATCGGCGCGGTGTGCGATTCGTACGCCCGGCGCACCCCGAGGAAACGCGGATGGAACGCGTAGATGAGATCGGTCAGCGAGGTCTCCCGGCTGCGGGCGGGCAGCGCGAGGGAGGTGATCGCCACGCGCGGACCGACCCAGAACGAGGAATCCCTGGTGAACAGCAGATTGGGCAGCGGATCGATGACGAAGTCGCCGCCGTGGTGCATGCGGCGCACCAGCGAGGTGGCGTCGGGCCCGAACGGCAACTCGTCGAAGGTCATCCCCGCCATGAGGATGTCGGCCAGTTCCCCTGCGGGCACGCCGCGCAGGAAGGCGGCCAGTTCGTCGGCCAGCGTGTGTCCGAGCCTGCGCGCGTCTACGGCGGCCGAGATGCCCTGGATCCGGGCGGCGCCGCTGACCTGGATGGTCTCGGCGAGCAGGTCCGACAGCAGCAGCACCTCGGTGCCGCGGCCACGCAGCACTTCGGCGAACGCGTCGTGCTCCTGCTGCGCGCGCTCCACCCACGGGATGCCGTCGAACAACAGCTGATCGTTGTTGCGCGGGGTCAGCCTGCGCAGCTCGTTGCCCGGCCGGTGCAGCAGCACCGTACGCAGCGTGCCGACTTCGGACGTCACGGCCAAACGCGCACCCTCCCGCGCGGACACAGCATCTGCTCCCATGATCGAACCGTAGTGCGCCGCGGCCGGAAGAGCACGGAAATCCCGGCTTCGGCGTGCGGATCGGTGCGCGATCGCCGAATCCGGTCCCAGCACACCCTAACCTCAAGTATTGTTGAGGTGATTGGGAGGAGCGTGCATGTCGACAGCAGCCGATTGGCGGGCGAAGGAGCTGACCCCCGGGCAGCTCTCCGAGCGTAGTGGAGTCGCGGTCTCCGCGTTGCACTTCTACGA
Organism: Nocardia sp. NPDC051911; assembly: GCF_040681035.1. Lineage (NCBI taxonomy): Bacteria > Bacillati > Actinomycetota > Actinomycetes > Mycobacteriales > Nocardiaceae > Nocardia > Nocardia sp. NPDC051911. Next base: position 124,562 of record NZ_JBFAXY010000009.1, on the reverse strand, counting down.
ACGCGAAGGGCTCATCACGAGCAGACGCACCAGCGGGAATCAGCGCAGATATGCCCGCGAGACCTTGCGCCGCGTCGCGTTCATCCGCATCTCCCAGCGCGTCGGCATACCGCTGAGCGAGATCAGGGCGGCCCTCGATCAACTACCGGAAGGCCGCACGCCCACCCGGCGCGATTGGGAGACCTTGTCCACCACGTGGCGCGCCGACCTGGACGACCGGATCACCCAGCTGATCCGATTGCGCGACAGCCTCACCGGCTGCATCGGCTGCGGCTGCCTGTCCCTCGGCACCTGCCGCTTGGTCAACGAGCACGACCGGCTCGGCGCCGAAGGTCCCGGCGCGCGCGTGCTCGACGTGCAGCTCAATTGCCCGTCGAAGCCAGCAGCCTGCTGAACCGGGCGCTGGTGCGCCGCATCGCGAACTCGTAGGGAAAGGCGAACTTGCGCTTCCACCAGTAACCGAAGCGGATGTCGAACGAGCTGTAGATCAGGAACCGGTTGCGTTCGATCCCGCGCAGGATCGCCGTCGCCACCCGCTCCGGCGGCACCGCGTGCTCGGTGAACGCGGCGGTGAGCCGCTTGATCTTCGGGTCCTCTTTGTTCACTCCGACCAGCTCGACGCTGCGCACCAGCGGCGTGTTCACCGCGCCGGGCGCCACCAGATGCACCGTGATGCCGTGTTGCGCCAGATCCACCCGCAACACCTCGGATACGCCGCGGATGCCGAATTTGCCCGCGCTGTAAGCCGCGTGCCAGGGCAGCGCGAGCAGGCCCGCCGCCGACGACACGTTCACCAGCGCGCCGCCCTTGCCCGCGCGCACCATGGGCGGCACGAAGGTCTCGATGACGTGGATCGGCCCCATCAGGTTGACCTCCACCATGCGCCGCCAGTGCTGGTGCTCCAGGTTCTCCACGGTCCCCCAGACCGACGTGCCCGCGATGTTCATGACGACGTCCAGGCTGCCGAGTTCGGCGTGCGCCCGGTCGGCGAAGGCGCGCACCGCGTCGTAGTCGGTGATGTCCAGCGCTTGCGCCAGAGCCACACGTCCGCCCGCGGCTCGGATGTCCGTCACCGTGGCGTCCAGGCCCTCGGCATTGACATCGGTGAGCACCAGTTCGCCGCCGTCCGCGGCGGCGGCCAGCGCGGTGGACCGGCCGATGCCGCTCGCCGCGCCCGTGACCAGAACCTTCGCATCGCGCACCGTCGTTCGACCCGCTCGCCCGCGACCTCTACCCAGCACTGCGCATCCCATCTCGAATCGCCGAATCGGTTCCCCGCAGGGTAGTCCAGTCGGCGGCCGCCGACCGGGACGCCGCTAACGACCCAGAACCGCGAGCATGCCCGCGACGGCTCGCGGCCAGGTGAATTGCTCGGCCCGGCTGCGCGCGGCGCTGCGCCTGCGGGCCTGCGGCATGGCCAGCACGTCGCTGACCGCCCGCGCGAACGCGGACGGATGGTCGGCGGCCACCGCGCCGCAGTCGGCGGTCACGATGTCGGCCAGCGCGGAGGATCGGCTCGCCACCACGGGCGTGCCCGCCGCGAGCGCTTCCAGCGCCGCGAGGCCGAAAGTCTCGTGCGGACCGGGCGCCAGCGAGACATCCGCCGTGGCGAGCAGTTTGGCGACCATCGCGCGCTCGGCGATGAAGCCGGTGAAGTGCACGGCGGGCACCCCGCCAGGCAGCGGGGCCAGCGTGCGGGCCCGCCGCTGCAACGCGTCGCGGCGCGGGCCGTCCCCGGCGACGATCAATCGCGCCTCGATACCCGCCGCCCGCAACGCGCCGACCGCCTCGATGCTGCGATCCACCCGCTTCTCGACCGACAACCGGCCGCAGTGCACCAGCAGCGGATGACCCGGCACCCCCAGATCGGCGCGCAGCCTGCGATCGCGCCGGTGCGGGTTGAACAGATCGAGATCGACGCCGAGCGGGACCAGCTCCACGTTCCGCGCGTCGATGCGCAGGAACTCCTCGCGAGCGAAGCTGGTGGTGCACACGACGATGTCGTAGTCGGTGGCGGTGTGCCGGTTGGCCACATCGGCGCAGCGCCGCGCCACCGGGCCGGGCAGTACCTGCCCCAGCAGCCGGTCGAGCCGCTCGTGCGAGATCATCACGCCTGCCACGTCGCGCCGCCGCGCCCAGCGGCCGAATCCGCGCAGCGTCAGCCGGTCGGAGACCTCGAGCACGTCGGGCCGCAATCCGTCCAGGACGTCGGCCACCCGGCGTGGATCCGCGGCACGGTAACCCCCGGTCCACGGAATGGCCAACGCGGGCAGTGTGATCCGTACGACGCCGGTGGGCAGGATCTCCTCGGACCGGCGCGGGCCCGGCACGATCAGTACCACATCGTGTCCCGCGGCGACGTAACCCTCGCCCAGATGGTGCAGCGCCGTGCGCAGCCCACCCGACCGCGGGCCGTAGAAGTTCGCAAGCTGAACTATGCGCACGTGGCCGATCGTGCAGCGGATCGGGTTACCCGCGCCCAACGGTGCGTGAACGGCCGTGAAAGAACCGGATAACCGGCGGCTGTCGCGGTGATCTCAGTGCGCGGGCAGCCCGCGCCCGGCCCGCGGAAGATCGAGATCAAGCGGGATCCGGCCCGCGGTGAGGTGCGTCTCGACCTGCTCGGCGGGCATCGGCTTCGCGATCAGAAAGCCTTGCGCGCGGTAGCAGCCGAGGCCGACCAAGGTGCGCGCGGCGACCGCCGTCTCGACGCCTTCCCCGACGACGCCCAGCCCGAACGAGCCGGCCAGGCCGATGATGGATTTCACGATTGCCAGATCGTCGGTGCTGGCGCCGAGGCGCTGCACGAAACCCCGATCGATCTTCACCGCGTCCACCGGCAGCGCCTTCAGATGCGACAGCGAGCTGTAGCCGGTGCCGAAATCGTCGATGGCGATCTGCACGCCCATCCGCTTGAGTCCGCGCAGCGTGACCTGGGTCCGGGCCAGGTCCTGGACCACGACGTGCTCGGTGATCTCCAGGCACACCGAGCTGCCGTCGATGCCGAACAGGCGCAGGATGTCCTCGATGCGCTCGACGAAATCGAGGCTCACCAACTGCACCGGCGACACGTTGATCCGCATCACGACGTTGCCCGCCAGACCGCGCCTGCGCCATTCGGCGAATTGCGCGCACGCCGACCGGATCACCCAGCGGCCGAGTTCGCCAGCCAGGTTGGTGGCCTCGGCGACGGTGACGAACGCGGCGGGCGGCAGCAATCCCCTGGTCGGGTGCAGCCAGCGAACCAGCGCCTCCAACGCCACGATGCGGCCCGTGCGCAGATCCACCTCGGGTTGGTAGTGCAGCAGCAGCGAGCCGTCCGACACCGCGCCGCGCAGGTTGAGCTCCACGTCGTCTTGGAGTTCGAATTGCGCGCGCATGGTGTCGGTGAACACCGCGACGCCGTTGCCGCCGCCCGATTTCGCCGACAACAACGCGTGATCGGCGCGGCGCAGCACGTCGGCGACCGTCGTCTCACCGGGGAAGCCGAGCGCGACGCCGACGCTGGCGCCCCGGCTGACCGACTCGCCGCCGACGGTGACGCGCCGCGCGATCAACTGCTGGATGCGGTTCGCCTCGTACTCGGCGGCCACCGCGTCCATCGGCTTGGCGGGAACGATGACGAATTCGTCGCCGCCCAGTCGGGCGATCATGTCGTTCGGGTCCAGGTTCTCCCGCAGGCGCGTCGACAAGGTGCGGATGAAGTTGTCCCCTGCGGTGTGACCGAGGAAATCGTTGAGTGCTTTCAAGCGGTCCAGGTCGAGGAAGAAAGCGGCCACCGGGCCGGGGCTTCCCGCGCGTAATCGCTCCTCCATGTGCTCGAGCAGCGCGCGCCGGTTGGCCAGGCCGGTCAAGTCGTCGTGCAGCGCGATGTATCGGAGACGTTCCTCCGCGACCACCCGCGCTTGCAGTTGCGCGAACAGCGCCGCGATGGCTTTGAGCACGTTGAGTTCGCGATTGCTCCACTCCCGATCGCCCGACTTGACGAACCCGAGCACACCGGTCGGCTCGCCACGCGACATCAGCGGTACCGCCGCCGAGGTCACCCCGACGATGCCGGAACCACGGCGCACGGTCTCCTGGTAGTCGGCGAATTCCGGCGTCGGGCGCGCGACCATCGGCTCGGTCGCGTTCTCCAGGGCGCGGAACACCGGGTCGGCGCCGTCGAAGTAGATCACGCCGAGCGGATCGGGATCCGGAATGTTCTGCCGGTGCGGCCACTCGGCGATGAGCACGGTTGCCCGGCGTTCGCGGTCGGTGTGCCGCACGTAGCTGAAATCCACGTCGAAGTACTCGACCAGTTGCGCGAGCACGCGTTCGGTGGCGGCGACCATGGTCGTGGCGTCCACACCCATGAGCTCAGAGGCGACCTGGGTCACCAACGAGTCGAGTGTCCGCCGTGGCACATTGTCTCCGATCGCGCTAACTACTGGTGTCCACACCGAGCACCGGACGCCGCCTGCTGCGTACGGTGGCGGCGGAGGCGTAGCTCAGGCGAAGCACCAACGCCATGGTCTCATGCTCGGGCACTTCCAGCAGGTCCAGGAAACGGCCCTGAAGTGACGTTAGTGTATCCGTGAAGTCGGGGGAAATCGCTGCAAGTTCCGCATGGCGTCGGGCGTAGAGGTATACCGGGGAAATCGGCTGCACGCACAATCCGAGGCGCTCGGCCCGCACCCAAACCCGCGCGACCGCCGCGCCCGCCGCCGCGTAGTCGGTCAATCGAGGGTCGGCCGCGTCGAATGTCACGGCCAGAATGGCGGAGCTGGACCGCACCCGGTCACCGGTGTATTTCCCCAGCGCCGCTCCACCCGACCAGGACCGCAACTGCGCCATGACGTCGGCGCGGGTGGTGATCTGGAATGCCGCCCATTCGTCGTCGGTCAGTTCCAGGCTGCGCGCATCGATTCCGGTCTCCGGCGTGTCGTCCGCCCAACGGACTTCGGCGAGCATTTCCTCGTATAAGCGGGGCGTGAGATAGCGGACCCGATCGGAATCCCCCAGCAACCTCGCAGCTTCCTCAATGTCCTCCCGTTCCACGACGGCGCGCACATGCGCACCGGCCGCTTCGGCGGCCGCCGTGAGCGCGTCGAGTACGCCGTCTGCCAGCGGGGCCCCGGTGCCGACCCTGCGGTTGGTCTCGCGTCGCAGAACGGCGGGATAGTCGGCCGCCAGCTCGGCACTGCGATCGTTCCCCAGCCGCAAGCGGGCGACGAGACGACCGGACCCCGGCGCTCCTTCGACGAACTCGTGCGGGCCGAGGATTCCGTGCGCGGCCGCGGCGACCCGCGCGTTGTAGACGGCCGCGCCGAGTGCGACGGCGCTGCCGCGATAGCCGATGTCCATCGCCGTGCTGCACTCGGGCGCCAGCTCGATGGCGATGTGCTCCGCGCCGGCCCGCAACGACCAAGGCTGCATGTTTCCCCCGGATGGAGCCCGTTGCGCGCAGGCGAGGACGCTTGCGATGGGCCCGGTGACGGACTCGGGCGGCGCATCGGCCCACACCGGCTCGTCGTTCGGCGGCGGGTCGGCCAGCTCGTCGAGATGCCGTTCCACATCGATCCGGACGCGACCGGAATCCAGCTTCAGCCCCAGTCCGATGCGCCGCACGGCGGCGGCCACGCTCGCGGCGCCGAGGCCGACGTCACCGGCCAGCTGCGGCCAGCTGTTCACCGTCTCGCCGACTTCGACCAGGCTCGCGCCCAGCCGCGGCGACAGCCCGGAGGCGCCGAGCAGCTTCACCACGTACGGCGCCTTCTCCCGCGAGGTCAGTCCCCGCAAATCCCGGGCGCTGACCTCGCCGAGTAATCCGTGGAACGCGGGACGACGGGCTTCGAGATCGAAACGCTCGACGTCCAGCAAACCACGGTCACTGGTTTCCATCAGTACGGGAATGCGATGCCGGGCCGCCGCCTCGCGAATCACGAGTTTCATATCGAGCGAATCGCATTCCTCGACCACGATCGCGAGTCCGTCCAGGAATTCGTCCACCGAATTCTCGTCGACCCCGGCCGCGAAGATCTGCACCGGGAGATAAGGGTCCAACTCGGCGATACGGCGTGCGGTTACCACCGCTTTGTTGACGCCGATGTCGAACAGCGTCCCGGCCACCCGGTTGAGATTCGACAACTCGATATCGTCCAGGTCCGCCAAGCGCAATCCGCCGCAAACGCCCTCCATGGCGAGCAGATGCGCGATCGCGTGCCCGGCGCTTTGTCCCACGATCCCGATCGTGCGTTCGGCCAAAAGGTCCTGTTCGGCTCTGGTCAGTTTGTTCCGATTACGATCCAGCCGGATCATCCGGAAAGTACGCGGCCCCGGCAATCCGACCACCGCGGCGCGCCACGGATAATAGATCCAGCGATCCGCTTCGTGCCCCTCCGGAATATCGGGCGCGGCAACCATTCTGCTGTATTCGGCGCGCAACGACGCACGCAGATCGAGGATTTCGATGCGCGGGTCGGCGCGCAGCGCGGCGAGTATCCGCGCGTCCTCCGGATCGGCGGGGTCGATGATCAGCGGCCGGTGGTCCGCCGCTCGGCTCCGGTCATCGCCCATGTCCGCGCCGGCCCTCCGTCGGCCGCCCGATCCCGCATCGCACATCGGGCGTACGCGCGGTCGACAGGCCGAGCGCGTCCTGTTCGCGCTGGGTCAGGGATCGCTGCGCTTCCTCGGCTGAGGCGGCATAGCTCCGGGTATCCCACCACAGCGGAACCGTTCGGTAGCGCTCGTCCGGATACGGCACCGCGGGAATGCGCTCGGCCGCAACCGCACCGCACGCCTCGTGGCGGGCCACGGTGAAGGAGGCCACAGTCGCGAAGCCGTAGCGGGCGCCGAGCAGGCGCGCGCCGTGCAGCACGGTGCGCGAGATCGCCGCGCTGAGTTCGCCCCGGTTGGCGGCATCGCGAGCGACCCACGCGCCTTTGGCCTCGATCACGCCCTGCGGTATCCGGTCGGCGATCATCTGCCGCAAGTCGTCCGCGCCCGGCTGACCGGCCCATTCGACCAGCGCGTGCGCCTGCCGCGCGTCGGTGTACGGACCTTGCATCCGCACCCCGGCGACCATGTCGCCGTCGGCGTCGAGCGCGGCGAAGAACAGCGCCGATGACGCACCGTCGGCGACCGTTTCGTATTCGAGCGCGTGTTCGACTCCGAAATGCCGGTAAACGGCACACGCCCCGTGCAGATACCGGTCCCAGAGTTCCGGCTGCACGCCCGGTTCGGAGACAAAGAACGCACACTCGGATTGCGCGTCGTAATACCGTCGCACTCCCCGCCCACGGGAGTTCCTCGGCACGACTGCAATCAGATCCACAGTCATGTTGTTCCTACTCCATCGCCGCGCTGCCATGCGCGATAGTCCAGCCCGATGCAGCCCTCCGCGGCCCCGAGCCGAGACGAAGTTGCCCAGGGCAGTATCCGTCATCGGACAGGAATTGACCAGCCGTCCGGTTAATCTTCCGAAAACTCTGTGGTACACGCCATATTTTCGCAGGTCAGAACCGGCGTATTCGAAATCGGAAATAACATGGAGACCAGTCGGTCCGAGGTCAGTTACCGATTAGCAATTTAAACGAGGATTGAAATGAACAACTCGACCGATTCCGGGGCGTGCCAGATCTCGATCTCTTCACGGTAGGCCCGGGTGATCTCGGCGGACGCCGTCGCGTCGTCGACCTGCGCCCAGACGTCCTCTACCGGATCGTGATAGTCGCCGTTCGGCGCGAACCGGGCATAGACGCCTTTCGGGACACGCACCAAGACGTCACCCACCGGCACCGCGTCCGGCGCGGGGTACTCGAAACAGACCACAGCGTTGTAGTTCCCGGCCGGATCCGGCACGTACACCGTGTACATCGGACGGTCCACGCCGTCCCCCCGGTCCCGCAGGCGGTCCTTGAGGAACTCGATGAGGTCGCTGTTGCTGACCTTGAAGCTCGGGCGCACGCGCGGGACGACCAGCCCGCCGTAGACCGCCTCGGCACGCACCGCGATCGCATAACTCATCGCGCGTCGACCGCCAGGTACAGATCGATCTTGTAGGCGTGCGGGTAGCACTCGAAATCGCCGGTGTAGGTCCGCTTGATCTGGTTGTGTTCCTCGGCGTAGGCGATCTGCGTCCACAGGTCGGTCATCACCTGCGGGAAGTTACCGACCGAGGAGAACCGTGCGTAGGCGCCGCGCGGCAGCCGGGCGACCAGGTGACCGCGGGTGACGTCGGCGAAGGACGCGCACTGATAGCCGACGATCTGGGTGTTGTACGTGCCCAGCTCACCGGTGTAGTCGGTGTAGGCGCTGGCCAACGGGCCGCCGAGTTCCTGGTGCAACACCGCCGCCCAGGCGGCCTCCAGATCCCGGTCACGCAGTTCCCCGAGCGCACGTTTGGGGCTGCGTACCGGCAGCCCGGCAACCCACGTCTCGTCCCGCTCGACGATCTCAAACTGCATGGAAAGACTCTTTCGAAAGAAGCCGGAGGTGAACCACCGCATCCGGTCGGTCGGAACCGCCATGCTACCAACCCCGACCGGGTGGTACCGATCACATATCGCACCCGGCGGCCGCTCGATCACCCCGCTGAACTGGACAGATGTCCGAAGCGGTACCGTCCGGACGGGACCGATCAACGATCGACGGCACCGGCCGGTCGCGTCGGCGCACCGTGGGCACGATCGCCCGGTTCGTCCCTCCCCCGGGACCACCGAAGGGAGTTCTGATGCACGAGACACCGATCTCCGACCGACGCTGCCACGCCCTCGGGCGCCGCACGGTATGGGCGGTCTACGCCACCGCCTCGTACGGCCGGTGCTGACGTGTGCCGGACCATCGCCGAACTCGACGCGGCGGTCGCCGACTGCTTCGCCTGCCCGCGTCTGGTCGCCTGGCGCGAGCTCGTCGCGCGACAGAAACGCGCCGCCTTCCGCGACCAGACGTATTGGGGCCGTCCCGTACCCGGCTTCGGTCCGGCGGACGCGCGGATGCTGCTCGTCGGACTCGCGCCCGCGGCGCACGGCGGCAACCGGACCGGCCGCATGTTCACCGGCGACCGCAGCGGCGACGTGCTCTTCGCGGCGCTGCACGCGGTCGGTCTGGCCAACCAGCCGACCGCGGTCAGCGTCGACGACGGCCTGCGGCTGCACGGCGTGCGGGTCACCGCTCCCGTGCACTGCGCACCGCCGGACAACAAGCCGACGCCGGAGGAGCGAGATCGCTGCGGACACTGGCTGGCGACCGAACTGCGACTGCTGACGCCCACCGTCCGCTCGGTGGTGGTGCTCGGCGCGTTCGGCTGGCAGGCACTGCTTCCGGTGCTGGCCGAAGCGGGCTGGGCCGTGCCGCGCCCGCGACCGCGATTCGGCCACGGCGCGCACGTCGAACTGGCCGCCGCCGAGGAGGGCCGCGGTCCGCTGCACTTGTTCGGCTGCTACCACGTCAGCCAGCAGAACACCTTCACCGGACGACTCACTCCGGCCATGCTCGAAGCGGTGCTGGCCGAAGCAGCGCGGGTCGCGGGGCTCGAGGTGCGGCGAAGCCACGCGCCGCGCGGGTGATCGGTCGCGCATCGCCGCTCGGCAGCGGGTTCAGACGTGATCGACCAGGGCCGGATGACCCGCTTCGTGGGCGCAATGCGCGCAGCAGAAGTAGTCTCCACGCGCCTCCACACCGTGCCCGACGATCCGGCAGGAACAGTGCGTGCAGGTCGGGGCCATGGCGGTAATCGCGCATTCGAAGCTGTCGAAGGTGGCGGACTGGCCGTCGCGGGTGATGGTGAACGTCTTGTCGTACTCGTTTCCGCACGTATCGCAGGTGGCCATGAGAAGTGGTCCTCTCGCGTCGATGGGATCGAATATCGCAGTTCGCGGTACCCAGCGCCGAGGACGCGAAACGAGCCGGGAGACCTCAGCTCAGCCGCAGCGCCGCGACCGGGCAGCTGTCGACGACGAGCTCGAGCAGCTCCCGGTCGCTCGTGACGGTGTCGGGCGGCACGACGATCCCGTCCGCGCCGACCCGGAACAGGTCGGGCGCCAGCGCTTCGCACATGCCGTGCCCCGCGCAGACGATACGGTCGGCGATGATCCTCATCGGACGATCCGCTCCAGCCGGATGGGCAAACCATCGGCGGGCACCGGTCCGGTTCCGGCGACCAGTGGCAGCTGGTAGCCGTCCGGCACGCTCCAGCGATACCGCAACAGCATTTGATGCACTACGGCTTTCACGGTCATGCCGCCGAAGTAGAGGCCGATGCACTTGTGCGCCCCGCCACCGAAAGGCGCCCAGGCGAAGCGGTGCGATCTGTCCTCACGACGGTGCTCGGCGAAACGTTCCGGGTCGAAGGTATCGGGATCGTGCCAGTACTCCTCGTTGCGCATCAGCCCGTACGTGCCACAGAGGATAAACGTCCCCTTCGGCAGGTAGTAGCCGAGGATGTCGGCGTCGGCGATGGTTTCGCGGACCTGCTGGGCCACCGGCGAGTAGACCCGCAGCGCTTCCTTGAACGCGAGATCGAGCGAGGGCAGGCGGTCGAGATCGTCGTAGTCCAGCGCCGGCTTGCCCAGCGCGACGGATTCGGCGCGCAGCCGCTCCTGCCATTCGGGGTGCCTGCCGAGTTCGTAGACCAGCATGGACGCGGCGATGGTGCTGGTGTCGTGGGCCGCCATCATCACGAAGATCATGTGCTCGATCACCTCGGCGTCGGTGAAGGTATCGCCGTCGGCGGTGCGGGCCCGGCACAGCACGCTGAACAGATCGCTGCCGCCGCCCGCGCGCTTCGCGGGCAACTCGCGGCGGAAGTGCTCCTCGAGCACCCGGCGGCCGCGCACGCCGCGGGCCCACACACCGCCCGGCACGTTCGCCCGGATCAAGGCGGCCCCGCCGCGCACCGCGTCCTCGAAGGCGCGCTCCAATCGTGCCGAGCCCGCGCCGGATTCGGCGCCCGCGAAGACTTCGGTGGCCTGCTGGAGCAGCAGTTTCTTGATCGACCGGTAGACCGGGAAATCGTCGGCGGGCTCCCACTGCGCGATGCCGCGGGTGATCCGAGGCGTGGTCAGGTCGAGGTACCCGATCAACCGCGGCCGCGTGAAGGCCTGCTGCATCACGCGCCGATGGAAGAGGTGGTCGTCGAAATCGCGCAGTAGCAGACCCCCGCGGAAGAACGGGCCGATCAGCCACTCCCAGCCGCGCTGCGCCGACAACACCTTGTCGCGGTCCAGCATCACCGCCTCGTAGCCCTCCGGACTGCCGAAGGTGACCATGCGCCGACCGAGCATGCCGAACCACTGCACCGGGCCGAAGCGGTCGAAACGCTTCCGCGCGAATTGGATCGGGTCGGCCAACGCGTGCAAGGTGTATCCGATGCCGGGGAGCCCGAAGTCACCGAGCACCGGTTTCAGTCCGCTGCCCGGCGGCGGATCGGCCAGCGGCCGCACCTGCGCCGGGTAATGCGCGACCGCGCGCGCGGCCGCGCGCTGCGCGTGCCACGCCCAGGTGGTCCGCGCCTGGCGGATCGTGCCGGAGATCTCATCGAACGACTGGGGCACAAGCAGACTCATGACCGTCTTCCCTTCGCGACACTGCGATAGTCCGACGATAGAGGAAACCATCGTTTCCGTAAACGGTTGTTTCCCAATTTTGGCTGTGCCAAGCTGGCGGGGTGACCCGTACCGTCAGCGGCACCTACCGCGGAGCCTCCACGGCCGAGCGCCGCGAGGACCGGCGCAGGCGGTTGCTCGACGCCGCCCTCGACATCATCGGCACACAGGGACTGTCGGCGTTGACCGTGCGCGGGGTGTGCGAACAGGCCAAGGTCGGCCCGCGCTTCTTCTACGAGGCGTTCCCCGACCGCGATGCGCTGGCCTCCGGGGTGCTGGTGGAGATCCAGCAGGCGGCGCTGGACCGGGCGAAGGCCGCCGTCGCCGAGACCACGGGCACGCCCGCCGACCGGATCCGCGCCGGAGTGGCGGCCCTCATCGTCGAACTCACCGACGATCCGCGACGCGCGAAAGTGGCGTTCGCCCAGACCTACGGCGACGAGGCGCTCATGCGCAGCCGGTTCGCGGGCATGCGCCAGGTCGCCGACGTCATCATCGAGCAGACCCGCCTGGTGCTCGAGCTGCCCGAAGGGCAGGACACCGCGATCGCCGCGACTTCCCAGCTGATCACCGGCGGCGCGGCGGAGCTGGTTCTCGTCTGGCTGGACGGGGGGCTCGACGTCGACCGCGACGGGCTGATCACGCTGCTGGCCGATTTCACCGTGGCGATGCTGGATCGGCTGCCCGCGGTCGCCGGACGACTGTCCGGCCGCACACCAGATTCCTGATCAGCGACGACATCAGCGGCTCGCGCAATCCGGCCAGCGCGGCGAAGTCCCCTGCGACGACGCGGTTGGTCGCCAGCGAGACGACCGCGCCGATCACCGCCTCGCCCGCCAGCTGCTGATGCGGGCGCGTCGCGCCGAGCGCCTCGGCGAAACCGTCCACCAAAGCCGCCTGGGTCGCCAACCGCCGCTCCAGCACCGGCCTTCCCGCCGCGTACACCTCCACCAGGAAGACCTTCGCCACCTGTGGTTCTTGCGCGAGGGTGGAGAAGTAGGCGTCGAGTGCCCGATCGATCCGCTCGAGCGGCGTGCCGTCAGCGGCGAGCGCGCCCGTGATCCTGGTCATCACGATCTCCACGGCCATGTCGTAGGCGGCGAGGAAGCACGCCTCCTTGTTCGCGAAGTGCTGGTAGAAGGTCATCCTGGACACCTCGGCCCGCTTCAGCACGTCCGCCACCGTCGCCGCCGCGTAGCCCTTGTCCGCGGCCGCTTCGATCATCGCCACCAGCATGCGGGCCCGCTGCGCGGCCACCACCTCTTCCGGCGCGATCCCGTGATTGCCGCCGTGCAGTTTCCCGCCGGCCCGAGCCTTCAGCAACGATCCTCGCTCCACAATCCGATGCTATGCGTGCGTGCGCCGCTCGCGTGCCGGGTCGACACGCGACGCCGTGCCGCGCGATCGAACCGCGAACGCCGACGAACGGGGCACAATGACCGTCCGAGAGTGCTCGATTCGACGAAGAAGGAGCGTGATCGGCAGTGCGAAACAGGCAGTTGGTCGGACGAAGCGCCCTGATCGCGGCGCTGTGCGTCGGCGGGTTCGCGGCGTCGGCGGGTCCCGCGACCGCGGACGAACCCGCATTCGTGAACATCGGAGTCATCCGCACCTTCGGCGACACCTGCTACGGCGAAGGCCGAGCGGGCGTCTCCTCGCCCGCCGGAATGCCCGGGGCGGCCCGTTTCGGCATCAGCTTCGTCAGCGACACGCCGATGGGCATGCCGTGCACCTTCACGGCGTTCGCCAATTGGCGCAACCTCGACACCGGCGCGGCAGGCACGGTGGCCGTGCCCGTCAGCGACAAGACCGCTCGGAATCAGCCGGCCGCGACCGTCTTCGCCGCCCTGCCCACCGGCCCGGGTCGAGTGCGGGTCGACGTGACCACCGACTATCCGCATGTAGCGGCTCCGCCGGTCGAGATACGGATCAGCTGAGCGGCGGTTGCGCCCGCCACGTCCCCGCTTCACCGCCGCGTCCGATATCGCGACAAGATCAGCCTCGGAGCCCTGCGCAGCAAGACCCTCGGACTCTGCCGTCTGCCCGGCTGATCAGCACCCTGCGCCCGCTTTTCCTGCCTCCATGTTCCGTGAACCGAGGCGGAAGATGCCGATGCGCGGGCGGTGCCCGGCTCCTAGACTGGGGAACTGCGGCACGGTCGACCGTAGAAGCGCCAGGGCGATTCCGCGATCGGCACACCACGAAGTCCCGATCCAGCAAAGGGCCGTCTACTCACGGCCCGTCCCGATGGAGGAGGGCCGCATGCCCGATTCGTTCCACATGCGTGTCTGTCTGCTCGGCCAGGGCTGCGTCTGCCCGACGGTCACCCTGTTCCTCGCCCCGGAGCCACTGATTCCCGGCGGCAACATGCTGCACCTGCTCGAACAAACCCCGATCGCCGAGGACACCGGAACACCGAGCGTCGATCCCGAACTGATCGACGTGGTCGAGAGCGAGCCCGCCGGTCCAGCGCTGCGCGCCGAAGTCCACCGATTCCGCTCCGGCCGCCCCGACCCGCACCGGATCCACGACATCCTGCACGACCACCACATCACCGACGCCGCACCGATGGGCCTGGAAGTCACCGATCCCACCGAACTCACCCGCCTGGAGCTGCTGCCCGAGCACCCGATCGGGTACCGCCGCATCGACGACTTCCAGCAGGAAGCGACCGCCCGCGCCATGCTCGCGGTCTATCGCCTCTTCGAAGTCGATCAGCGAGTGCGCCTGATGTACCACGGCTACGCCGACCCCGGCACGGGATGGTTCGCACTGCGAACCGCCACCGCCTGAGACGGCAGGCAGGCGCGGGATTCCTCGGCGCGAGCAGGCTGCCCGGTATCAGAACCACCTCGTCCACGAGCGCGCCTTCTTGGGCGCTTCCCTCGGACGAGTCGCGGCGGAAGGTGGTTCGCGGTGCGGGCGGCGGGTCACCAACCGGTCCAAGTCGGCGCTGATCGAGTCGCAGAAGGTACCGGGTGCTACCGGGTCGTATCCGCGATCGCCCCGTTCCATCGCCACCACGTGCTCGACGGCTCGACTCTGGCGCACGAGGTCAGCATGCCTTCGTTCCAGGCCGTGAATTCCCAGCCGCGTCCTCGGACAAGTGGTCCCTGGCCGTTTCCAACGACTTCCGCAACACTCCGGCCTGCACGACAACGGTTCCCGCGACGCGATCGACCAGGGAGCGGCGACTCGAACCGAAGACGCACACCGCGTTGATCACCAAGACGACGATCGCGATCAGCCACAGCACGAAGGACAGAAGGAACCGGCCCGCCAATAGCGCGATGCACGCGCACGAGTACAGCCCGACGTCGGTCATCGTGCCCACGAAAGCGCGCCGCGCCGCCTGCCCCCGCCCCAGTCGGTCCTCGCCGCCGCGCACCGACCCCACTCGGAGATCGAGCAGGGCTTTGCCCAAAGTCCGTCCTTGCCAAGCCAATCCAGCGAACTGATAAGCGAACGTTGCCACGATCAACGCGCCGAATGCTTCGATGATGAAGACGAGCACCGTATGCACGACTTCCATACCGAACGTCTTGCCTGCCCCACCCCAGTTCCCATTCGACTGAATCACATCCCACACGCCGGTCCCAGCGAGATCCGCCCAGCCCGAAAGGTAATCGGCGGTCCGATAGTGCGTCACCGCTCCCAACAACACCGCCAACCCCAGCACGAGACCGAAATCCACCCACCAAGCCGCCGCCCGCCGCCCTGCCGGAACCAGGTCCCCAGCCCCCTGCCCGTCGGCCATCCCGAGCACCTCCATCCCGAATCGACACGGCACCCGCTCCGGGGCGACTCCGGCACGAATCGTCGCAGCTCACAACGTTGTTCCGGTATCCATCGTTCGACCGACGGTCAGCGAGCCGCCCCGGTTCGATCGCGTTTCGACCTGCCGCCCATGGGGCCCGACGGCGGCTCCCGACGCACTGCGCATCTCCGAGAACGACAAGCGCCGAACGTTATTCGTGCGCAGACTGTCGGCCGACCTCGGTGAGTGATCTCGATTCCGACGCCGGTGAGACCTGCGGACGGCACTTTGTGGAGCGGATCACCAAGGCCCGTCTCGAGTGGTACCCCGACGTACCCCTTGGTAGGTTTCGGCTTGTTCGCGCAGCGTCGCGCACCACCTCCAGCCTTTGACTCGCGGAACCTTCCTTCGATCCACAGTTCGCACGCCTCTTCCGTCATGGAAGGAGGCGGGAATCGTCATCCCCACGGCATGCCGTCATGCCTGCCACCCTGCCCCGCAGGCGTGGCCGTCCGTCCCATCAAGCCTTGGAGCACCGGTGATTACTGCCCTACCGCACCAGTCCGTGGAACTCGACGCGGTCATCTTCGACTACAACGGCGTCATCGGCCTGCAGCCCACTGTTCCCATGTGGAGCGAGCTCGCCGAACTCGCCGGATGGCACGCAGACCAGCTCGAGCTCTTCCAAAATGTCTTCTGGAGCGCCCGCGAACCCTACGACTCCGGCGACTTCGACGACGCGGACTTCTGGACCACCGTGCTCGGCCATCGCCCGGACCCGGAACTGCTCACCCAGTTGCGCGCCGTCGACACCGCGCTGTGGACCCGGACCGACGACCGCGTCGTAGCCCTCCTCCACCATGCCCGTCGGGCAGATCTCCCGATGGTGCTGCTCTCCAACGCACCCCACCCGGTCGGCGACGCCCTCGACGCCTCCGACTGGCGCACCCTGATGACCGACGCCCTCTACTCGGCCCGCCTCGGCATGAACAAACCCCACCCCGACACCTACCGAAACGCCCTCGCCGCGACCGGAGTTCGCGACCCCAGCCGCGTCCTGTTCGTCGACGACCGCGCCGACAACTGCCAAGCCGCCGCAAGCCTCGGCCTACGCACCCTCCACTACACCGGCTCCCCCACCGATATCGAGGCGCACCTCCGCGTCACCACCATCGCCGCGTAGGTCCTGCGGGTTCACACAGCATCGCCGGGATCGGCACAACACCGATGCCGCTCGGTGGTGGACACGAGCCCGGCCAGACGCCACACAGAAACAAAAAGGCGAGTGCTCTACCCGAGCACTCGCCTTTGGTGGGCCTAATGCTGCACAACCCGAACCTGCTGACGGTCGCAGGGCCGGCTATTCGAATCACACCAGTAGGTACTCGGCGAATGTGAGCGGTCGTGTGCCAGGGCGCGCCGCGGGCCAGGTCGTAGGCGGCAAGAAAGCACGCCATCGACCCATCAGACCTTCACCAACCGCATTCGACGCACGATACCTCGCATCGGCTGCTGCCGATGCGGCGCGGAACGAGTGGCACGAAATCCCCTTGGAAAGTACGCTTCTCGAAGTTGCAGCAATGGTTCGGCGACCGAAAACAGGGATGCGCCGAAGACCGCGTCCCCAAAACAGCACACACGAACATCTGGAGCACCATTCTTGAGTACGCCACGGTCCCGACTGGAAACCCCGGCCTGTCCAGTCGTCCACGGCTCGCCGATGGCTACCGAAGGTCCGAGGGTGTCGCTGTACTCGTCGGAATTCGCCGCGGATCCGCACCGTGTTTACGACGAAATGCGAGCACAATACGGCTCTTTGGCTCCGGTTGAGCTGGCGCCGGGCGTGCCGGCCACGTTGGTGGTCGGGTATGACACCGCGCTGCGGATCCTCAACGATCCCGAGCACTTCCCTGTCGATCCGCGCACCTGGCAGCAGAACATCCCGGCCGACTGCCCCGTCCTGCCGCTTATGGAGTGGCGCCCCACCGGGAGTCGAAGCGACGGAGCGGCCCTACAGCGCTACCGGCAGGCAATCACCACGAGTATCAACGCGGTGGATCTGTACGCTCTCGATGCCACGGTGGAGAAGATCGCCCTCCCGCTGATCAACACCTTTTGCCAGGCCGGTACAGCCGATCTGATCAGTCAGTACGCGTTGCCGCTCGCATTCGCGGTCACCGATGCTCTGCTGGGCTGCCCGCCGGAAATCGGACAGCGGGTCGCCGCGGGCATGGCCGCGATGTTCGAGGGGATCGATGCCGAGGACGGCAACAAGATGATCATCGAGGCGCTGCTGGAACTGCTGGCCCTCAAACGGACCCATCCTGGCAACGACATCACCTCGCTACTACTGCGGCATCCGGCCGAACTCGATGAACTGGAGATGATCCACCAACTGAACAGCGTCTACGGCGCCGGGATCGAACTGCAACAGAACCTGATCGGCAACACCCTGCTGCTGATCCTTACCGACGAACGCTTCGGCGGAAGTGTCGTCGGCGGGAACCTGTCCACCCGAGACGCCTTGGACGAAGTCTTGTTCAAGAACCCGCCGCTGGCGAACCTCCTCACCACCTACCCCCGTCAGCCGATCCTCATCGACGACGTCTGGCTGCCCGCGCACCAGCCGATCCTCATCAGCATGGCCGGCTGCAACAACGACCCCAAGATCCGGACCGAGACTCACACAGGCAATCGCTCCCATCTGGCGTGGGGCATCGGCCCACATGCCTGCCCCGCGCAGTCGGTGGCCTACCTGCTCGCTCAAAACGCCATCGATCAGCTTCTCGATGCGCTGCCCGAGATCCAGCTGGCCATACCGGCCGACGCACCGACCTGGCGGCCTGGCCCCTTCCACCGGTCCTTGGCGGCTCTACCGGTCACCTTTCCCCCCTCTGCTCCGTTGAACGAGTACTGAGAATCTCGCAATCTCCCACGCGCGTCGGAAGCGACTGAGCGACCGTCTCGATGGCCCGCAGTGATACCCGCCGCAGGCCAGCGACCTGAATTCCGTGGAGCGCAGTTGGAAACGACTCGTCCTGCCGCGGCTCGGTGCGGTGATCCACCACTGATCCGTGTGGAGGACGGCCGATGACTGAACCGCCGCAGGGTGTTCGCACAATGCCCAAAAACAGCGAAGCCACAGGCCAATGACCTGCGGCTTCGCCATTCAGTGGAGCTAAGGGGAATCGAACCCCTGACCTTCTCGATGCGAACGAGACGCGCTACCAACTGCGCTATAGCCCCGTGCGGTTCCGGGGAACCGCGCTGTGACACTGTATCAGGCCAGCCCCCTAGACTCCGAATCGGTATCCTGACCTGCGGAAATGCGATGCACTACGCGCCCGCCGCGCGGCGGATGTCGCCGCTGGTGCGGGTGCGCAGGGCGCGGGCGGTGGCCGGGTCGAAGGGGTCGAGGTGGGCGAACATGGGGTCTTCGTCGTCGGGCTCGATCAGGGTGGAGCGGCGACGGATGGCGCGGGCGGTGTCGCGGTCCATGGTGCCGCGCCCGGCGCGGCCCCGGCGCGCGCGTGGATCGGCTTCGTCTTGGTGGCCGCGGTTGAGGCGGGCCGCCCGGTTACGGCGGATCTCCTCCTCCATCCGCACCTGCTTGCGAAGGTAGGCCAGATAGGTCGCCAACACCGTGAGGGCGAGTCCGCAACCCCACCACAGCATGGGGGTGAACACGAACGCGAGGGCGCCGAAGAGGATGGCGGTGAGCAGCAGGCCGAGCACGGCGCGCTGCCGGAAGGTGTAGCGGGCCGCGCGGGCGATGGCGTCGGCCTCGGGATCGTAGCCGCCACGACCACGGCGGCTGGGGACGAAATCCGGCTCGTCCGGGCCCGCGTCGTCGTAGTCGTCGTACTCGTCGTAGTCCACGATGGCGGGCGCGGTGGAGCGCGCAGGCGGGATTCTGGCCGCGACCGGCTCGGGGTGGTGTGCGCCCACGCGGTCATCATCGGTCCCCGCGTCGATCTTCGCAGCGACTTCGGCGGCTTCGTCGTCGTCCGGCTCGTCGTAACGCGTCTCGCGGTCCTCCGCTTCGTCCTCCTCCGGTGTGGCGGAGGCGAAGTCGTCGATCTCGATGTCGTCCGTTTCGGCGGCAGCGATGTCGGATGCCACGGCGTCGTCGGCCGCGGGTGTGTTCTCCTCGTCGGTCTCGGTGACGGGCTCGTCGGCCGGTGTCGTCATCCGGTCCTCCGCATCATCGCTGTGGGGATACTCTCTCGGTACGCGGCGTCCATCGTGTCGCCCACGGGGCCGCCAGTTCGGATCGGTTTCGTGCCCGGCGGCCGGGCCTTTCTTGAGACGCCGTTTGCCGCCGCCGCGGTGCAGGACCCTGGTTGCCAGCGCGGCGTCGGTGGTCCGGCGGATTCTGGGGTGACGGTCGGCGAGGATCGGGAACAGGACGAAGACCCAGAGCACGACCAGACCGATCCACAGGATCGAATTCGGCATCGCGTCAACACCTCCGTCCCGCCTGGATTTCCTCCGGCTCGGCCCGCCAGCGGCGCGTCACACGCCCCGCGCTCGGCCGGCCCCCGTCCGACGCGACGGCGCGGACGCCGATCCCCTCGCAGGCTCACTGCCGATGGCACAAGACGCACCATCGACGTCCGTAGGCTAATTCCGGGTAGCACCAAGTTCCGGCAGGCGCGCCGTGCACATCCGCCACACCTGTCACATTCCCACCAATGTCACCGCGATCCGGTGGCCGGTTCTACAGCAGGGTGACGCGCCCCTCTCGCACCAGCCGGTCCAGGACCGTTCCGGCGAGTTCCTCGACGGTCATGCCGACCAGCAGGTGATCCCGCCAGGCGCCGTCCACGTCGAGGTAGCGCCGCAGCAGCCCCTCTTCCCGGAAACCGACATTGCGCAACACCGCCTGGCTGGCCAGATTCTCGGGTCGAACGGTCGCCTCCACCCGATGCAGGCCGACCGGCCCGAAGCAGTGGTCGAGACCGAGCGCCAGCGCCGCCGTCGCGACGCCTTGCCCACTGAGATCCTTGGCCACCCAATAGCCGATCCAGGCCGAGCGCAGTGCGCCGCGCACGATATTGCCAACGGTCAGCTGCCCGCCGAACGCGCCGTCGACTTCGATCACCAACGGGATCATCGCGCCGCGCCTGGCCTCCGCCTTCAGGCTCGACCACAGCGACGGCCAGTTGGAGGCGTGGTTGCGCGCCTCCCACGCCCCGCGGCCGGTGGGCTCCCACGGCTCGAGATGCGCTCTGTCCCGCAACCGGATCCGGCTCCAGGCCGCCGCGTCGCGCAGCCGCACCGGACGCAAGGTCACCTGCCCCGCCGCCACCCGAACCGGGCCGAGTCGCGCGGGCCAACCCGGATGCTGCGTGGCCCGGAAAACGTTCATAGCTTCCACGTCTCAGCCGCGCTGTGCGAGAAAGGCGACCTGGACTTCGTCACCGGTGCGGATGTCGGTGTCGTCCGGGTCTATCACGATCAGGCTGTTCGCTTCGGCGAGCGTGGCGAGCAGGTGCGAGGACGAGTTCCCGTTGCCGAGCGGCTGCACGAGGTATTCGCCGGTGGCTTCGTCTCGCATGAGCTGCGCGCGCAGGTACCCCTTGCGCCCCTCCATGGAACTGATCGGCGTGATGGTTCGCGCGCTGATGATCCGGCGCATGGGATGCCTGCGCCCCAACGCGATTCGGATCAAAGGCCGCACCATCACCTCGAACACCACCAGCGCACCCACCGGGTTGGAGGGCAGCAGGAACGTCGGCACCTCGTCGCGGCCGAGCCGCCCGAAGCCCTGCACCGAGCCGGGATGCATGGCCACGCGGGTGATTTCGAGCTCGCCGAGGCCTTCCAGCGCCTCTCGGACCTGTTCGGAAGCCCAGCCGCCGACCGCGCCCGCGATGACGACCACCTCGGAGCGCACCAGCTGCCCCTCGACCACGTCGCGCAGCCTGCGCGGATCGGAACTCACGATGCCCACACGGTTGACGTCCGCGCCCGCATCCCGCGCGGCCGCGGCCAGCGCGTAGGAGTTCACGTCGTAGACCTGGCCGGGGCCCGGGGTGCGGTCGATATCGATCAGCTCGCCGCCCACGGAGAGCACCGATAGTCGCGGACGCGGGTGCACCAGCACTTTGTCTTGACCGACCGCGGCGAGCAGCCCGACCTGCGCTGCGCCGATGATGGTTCCCGCACGCACCGCCACATCGCCCGGCTGGACGTCGTCACCGATCCGCCGCACGTAGTCGCCGGAGCGCACCGGCTCGTACACCTTGATCCTGGCCCGCCCGCCATCGGTGAAATCCAGCGGGAGCACGGCGTCGGCGAGCGTCGGCATCGGCGCGCCGGTGTCCACCCGGACGGTCTGGCGAGGCTGCAAGCGGATCGGCTGACGTGAACCGGCGACCACCTCGCCGACCACCGGAAGGGTCAGGTCGACGAGTTCGCCTTCTTCGTCCCGAATGTCGGCCCCCGCGGAGGCCACGTCCACACTGCGCACGGCATAACCGTCGATGGCCGCCTGGTCGAAGCCCGGCAACGGCCGTTCGGTGACGACGTCCTCGGCACACAGCAGGCCCTGGGCCTCGGAGATCGCGACCCGGACCGGCCGGGGCGCGACCGCCGCGGCGGTCACCTTGATCTGCTGATCCTCAACCGAGCGCATCCAGCCCTTCCTGATCCTCTCCGCACTCCATCCGATCTCGCCCGCACGCGCGATCCCGCCGCGGCGCAAGCGCATTCGCGCGCACCGCGGTGACCATCATTCGTACCCGACGGTCCACTCTCGGCGAAACCCCCGGCCGGGTCCGTCAGTCGTCGGTCGTCAGCTGCGGATCCCAGTCCGGACCGAGGCGGTGCTGCAGCCACTCCCGCAGAGCGGGGCCGTATTCCTCTCGTTCCAGTGCGAAATCGACCGCAGCACGAAGATAACCGCCCGGGTTGCCCAAATCGTGGCGCGACCCACGGTGCACCACCACATGAACCGGATGCCCCTCGGCGATCAACAGTGCGATGGCGTCGGTGAGTTGCAGTTCGCCGCCGGCGCCGGGCTCGATGCGGCGCAGCGCGTCGAAGATCGCGCGATCGAGCAGGTACCGGCCCGCGGCGGCGAACGTCGACGGCGCGTCGGCGAGCGCGGGCTTCTCCACCATGCCCTTGACGCGCAGCACATTCGGGTTCACCGCGTCGGGCACGGGCGCGACGTCGAAGACACCGTAGGCGCTGACCTCGTCCTTGGGGACGTCGATGGCGCACAGCACCGTTCCACCGCGCTTGCGGCGCACCCGGCACATCACATCCAGCACGCCGCGGGGCAGCACGAGGTCGTCGGGCAGCAGGACGGCGATGACGTCCTCGTCGGCGTCGAGGGCCCGCTCGGCCTGGGCCACGGCGTGCCCGAGCCCGAGCGGCTCCTCCTGCACCACCGAGGTGACATCGAGCAGTCCCGGCGCTTTGCGGACCTTCTCCAGCAGCTTGAACTTGCCGCGCTCCTCCAGCGTGCTCTCCAGCACCAGGTCCTCGACGAAGTGCGCGACGACGCCGTCCTTGCCCGGAGACGTGACGATCACCAGCCGCTCCGCGCCGGAACCGGCCGCCTCGGCGGCGACCAACTCGATGCCGGGTGTGTCCACCACAGGAAGAAGTTCCTTGGGCACCGTCTTGGTCGCGGGCAGGAACCGCGTTCCGAGCCCGGCAGCGGGCACCACGGCCGTGCGGAAGCACGACACCACTGCGGCGTCACCGGGCTGTCCGGCCTTTGCTGTCATACGCATACCCTATCCATCCATCACGCCGCCGGATCGGCGTCGCGCCGACCGGTCCCGGGGTGAGCCTATGGTGATCACTGTGAAGATGCCCGGCGAGCGCGACAAACATGCATGGCGCACCGAACTCCTCGCCCGCCGAGCTGTGATACCTGCCACGGAACGCGAAAAGGAAGCGTTCGCCCTGGCCGCAGCGGTCGAAGCGGTCAGCGCTCGCGGGTGGGTCTGCGCGTATGTACCGGTGGCGGGCGAACCGGGATCGACCGCGATGCTGGACGCGCTGCTGGCCGGTGGTGCGCGGGTACTGCTGCCGGTCACCGGGCCGCCGGGACCGCTGAGCTGGGCCGAATACACCGGAGCGAGCGCCATGCGCCGCGCCCGCTACGGATTGCTGGAACCCACCGGCGCCGTGCTGCCGCCGGAGACCGTCACCCGCGCCGAACTGATCCTCGTCCCCGCTCTCGCCGTGGACCTGCGCGGCGTGCGGCTCGGCCGCGGCGCCGGTTACTACGACCGCACGCTACCCGCCGCACGGCCGGACGCGCGCCTGGTCGCGGTGGTCCGGGACGACGAACTGGTCGACCGATTGCCGGAGGAACCGCACGACCTGCGCATGGGCTGGGCGCTCACGCCGCGCGGTGGCCTGCGCCGGCTGGGCGACGATTACCCTGGGGAATGAAACACCGATTGGCGGTGTTGGCACTGTCGGCTGTAGAGTGCCAGATCGACGAACACCGCGGAGGATCCTGTGCCTACTTACTCGTATGCGTGCACCCAGTGTGACAACCGCTTCGACATCGTTCAGTCGTTCACGGACGAAGCGCTGACCGTGTGCTCGGAGTGCTCCGGGAAGCTGCGCAAGCTGTTCAACTCGGTCGGCATCGTCTTCAAGGGCAGCGGCTTCTACCGCACCGACAGCCGCGGTGGCTCCTCCACCGCCAGCGAGCCCGCCAAGTCCGACAGCAGCTCGAGTTCGTCTTCCACTTCTTCCGACTCCGGCTCGTCGAGCGGGTCGACCGCGTCCACCAGCACGGCCGTAGCCAGCTGATTCGACGGTTTTCCACAGCCGGTCACCTATCCACAGCCCACCTTGATCCTGGCCGGGCGAGCGCACGTCCGGCCATAGGATCCGGCCATGACTCGCGCACTCGCCGATCTCGGCCGCGGCTGGAATGTCTCCGGGTGGCAGCGCCCGCCCTGGGCCGACGCCGTCCTCGCCCGACGATCGCTGGCCGCCGTTCTCGCCGCGCTCGCGGCGTTCCTCTTCCTTCGTGGTGATCCCGGCGCCGAACGCACCACGGTGCTCGTCGCGGGCCGGGACCTCGCGCCAGGACGACTTCTCGAGGCAGATGACCTGCGCGCCGTCCCGCGCGAGGCGGGCACGCTACCGGCGGGCGCGGTCACCGATCCCGGCGCGCTCGTCGGCGCGACGCTGACCGGCGCCATGCGCCGAGGCGAGGTATTCACCGACCTGCGCGTCGTCGGCCCGCGCTTGGCCGCGGCGGCGGCCGGTTCCCGCGAGGCGCGGATCGTGCCCGTCCGCCTCGCCGATACGGCGGTCGCCGACATCTTGCGCGCGGGCGATCGCGTCGACGTGATCGGCGCCGAAGACGCGGGTGGGCCCGGCGCCCGTCCCGCCCGCACGCTCGCCACCGATGCCGCCGTAGTGCTCGTCTCAGGCGCCGGCGCGGGGAGGGGAGCCGCCGAACGCGTGGTCTTGGTCGCGATGGACGCCGAGCACGCCACCGCCGTCGCGGGCGCGTCCCTGCGCACCGCACTCACCGTCGTCTTTCACTGACCCGCCGATCATGCTTCGCCGAATATTCGCCGATGGCTCATTAGCATCGGGCCTACCGGCGCGCGGGTACCGCCGAGCAGGACTGCCCAGCTCCACGGAAAAGAGGAGACACCGGCCATGCTCAAAGAGTTCAGAGATTTTCTGTTCCGCGGGAATGTGATCGACCTGGCGGTCGCCGTGGTCATCGGTACGGCGTTCGTCGCGATCATCACCGCGATCAGCAACGGAATCATCAATCCGCTGCTCGCCGTCATCGGCGGGCCCGGCGATATCGGCCTGGGTTTCCGATTGGTGGCCGACAAGCCGGCGACCTTTGTCCAGGTCGGTCCCATCATCACGGCCGTGATCAATTTCCTGATCATCGCCGCGGTGCTGTTCTTCGTGCTGGTGCTGCCCGCCGCGCGATTGAAGAAGCGCTTCCGGCCCGACGACACCACACTCACCGATTCGGAGGTGCTGATCCAGATCCGCGACCTGCTCGCCGAGGGCCAGACCAGCTCGGGCGGGCGGCACGAATTCTGAGTTCGACTGTGCCGCATGCGAAACGGGCCCGTCGGCGACGGGCCCGTTCGCGTGAGTATCCGCGCTCAGCCGAGGCTGAAGGGCTGACCCCACAACGTCACCCACGTGATGACATTGTCGGTCTCGACCTCGACGCTCACAAAGGCCCGCGCCTGGGCATAGCCCCCGCAGCCGTTCAAGCCGATGGTCTCATCAGCCCACGTCACCGAACCACTCGTGCCCTTGAAAGCATTACGGGTCTTGTGCGTCTCGTTACCGAAATCGTCGGCCTGCTCCAAATCGAGCACATAGAACGACTTCGCCTGACCCGGACCCAACGACAAGTTGCCACCGGAGTTGGCACCCACGCCACCGGTGACATTCTGGCCGTCGCTCCAGTCCAGATTGCCATCCACACCACCGGTGGCACCGCCACCAGCGATATTCACCTGGCAGCCCACGGTGTAACCCGGGAAGATCTTGCCCCCGGCCGTACCCGACAGGTCCACTTGCGCGCTACCGGACACCCACGCGTTGCGGTGCAACGGCGTCGCGCCCATGGACGGACTGATGTTGGCCGATTCGCCGACCAGACGGATGGTCACAACGGTGCCATCGGACAACGTCTTGGTCAGCTCCCCACCCGGCAGCGGAACGAAGGTGTCGGCATTCGCCGCACCCGTGGAGAGCAGGCCTACCGCGATGGCCGCGGACGCGCACAGCCCGGCCGCGCGTGCCGACATTTTACGATCGAACATGACGGTGATTCCCCTAAAGATTCGAGTTCGCTTCAGCGAAAAGAGATTGATGGATCCGACCGGCGTCAGCCGATGCTGAACGGCATCCCGTAGAGGGTGGTCTTCGAGTAGTGATCGCCGATGATCTCGACGACCGTGTACGAACGCGCCTGCGCGTAACCCGCGCAGCCCTGGATCTGGATCTCGGCATCCTGATACTCCACCGAGTACACACCCGGCTTCAGGATGTCCTTGTAATCGATCTGAACGAACTTGACCTCGCCGGGACCGAGGTTGACGCCGATCGAACCACCCGCGCTCGCGCCGCTGAGATTCACGCTGCCCGACACACCGGCGGAGATCGCGTCGTCGGCGATGCTGACCTGGCAGCCGACGACGTAACCGGTGCTCAACTGCGAGGCACCGTGAGTGGACGAATTATTCGTTCCCGGATTCCCGGTCGGACCGTTGTTCGGCCCGATCGTTCCTTCGGGGGTGACGGCTACATCGGCGATGGCGTTCCCCGAAACCCACACGACACGGCCGGCACCGTTCGCGGCAAGGGATGGGGAGATCAGGGCGCGCTCACCGGTGCGAGCGATGTTCACGCCAGGTCCTGCCTTGTGACCGTCCGGCAACGGCACGAAGGTATCGGCATTGGCAGCGCCGGTCGACAACAGACCGGTAGCTACGGCCGCCACGGCGGCGGCGCCCGCGACGCGGACGCCTCGAGACAGACCGTTGATGCGGTACTTGCTCATGTTTTTCCTCATCAGGTTGCATCCGCCCGCCCCAGGGTGTCGAGGCGGGACGTGTCCCTCCAAAGCCGACGGCACGCAGTGGAATGTGTTGTCCACCAGACGTTCCGCCGGCCCATCGCGTCATCGAGCGATCTCGGACGAAACAATGCTATTCGGTATCAACCAGACTTTTCCGGAAATTCAGGCAATTCGTCTCGCGAAGTAACGGATCCGACTAGGATCGCGCAGCCCTTGCGGCACATTCGAATTCATGACGAAATGGACCCGCCGCGCTGCGAGGGGTCCATTTCATCTGTCGCTATGGGCTTTTCACCCGCCGTTCACTCAGCCGAGGCTGAAAGGCTGTCCCCACAACGTCACCCACGTGATGACATTGTCGGTCTCGACCTCGACGCTCACAAAGGCCCGCGCCTGGGCGTAGCCCCCGCAGCCGTTGAGACCGATGGTCTCATCAGCCCACGTCACCGAACCACTCGTGCCCTTGAAGGCATTACGGGTCTTGTGCGTCTCGTTACCGAAATCGTCGGCCTGCTCCAGGTCCAAGACGTAGAACGACTTCGCCTGGCCGGGGCCGAGCGAGAGGTTGCCGCCGGAGTTGGCACCGACGCCACCGGTGACGTTCTGGCCGTCGCTCCAATCGACATTGCCATCCACACCACCGGTCGCACCGCCACCGGCGATATTCACCTGGCAGCCCACGGTGTAACCCGGGAAGATCTTGCCCCCGGCCGCGCCGGAGAGCTCGACCTGCGCGCTGCCCGAGACCCATGCGTTGCGGTGCAACGGCGTCGCGCCCATGGACGGACTGATGTTGGCCGATTCGCCGACCAGACGGATGGTCACAACGGTGCCATCGGACAACGTCTTGGTCAGCTCCCCACCCGGCAGCGGAACGAAGGTGTCGGCATTCGCCGCACCGGTGGAGAACAGGCCCATGGCGATGGTGGCAGCGGCGCCGAGGCCGGCCATCCGCGCCAGGTTCTTACGGTTGATCATGGTTTGGTATCCCTCGAGGGTTGAGTCCGCTTCAGCGGGAAGATGGTTCGTTGGATTCGACAGACGTCAGCCGATGCTGAACGGCATCCCGTAGAGGGTGGTCTTCGAGTAGTGATCGCCGATGATCTCGACGACCGTGTACGAACGCGCCTGCGCGTAACCCGCGCAGCCCTGAATCTGGATCTCGGCATCCTGGTATTCGACGGAGTAGACACCGGCCTTGAGGATGTCCTTGTAGTCGATCTGAACGAACTTCACTTCGCCGGGACCGAGGTTGACGCCGATCGAACCACCGGCGCTCGCGCCGCTGAGATTCACGCTGCCCGACACACCGGCGGAGATCGCGTCGTCGGCGATGCTGACCTGGCAGCCGACGATGTAACCGGTGCTCAACTGCGACGAACCATGCGTCGAGGAGTTGTTGGTTCCGGGGTTGCCCGTCGGACCGTTGTTGGGGCCGACGGTGCCTTCCGGCGTCTCGGCGACATCGGCGACGGCGTTGCCCGACACCCAGACCACCCGGCCTGCGCCGTTGGCCGCCAGCGACGGCGAAATCAGGGCCCGCTCTCCGTTCCGGGTGATCGTCACGCCCGGCCCTACCTTCTGGCCGTCCGGCAACGGCACGAAGGTATCGGCATTGGCGGCACCGGTCGAAAGCAGGCCCATGGCAACAGCCGCGGCAGCGCCTACGCCCGCGACGCGGGCACCGCGGCGCAGACCTTTGGTGCGGTTCTCGCTCATACTTCCCCTCATCAGGTTCAAACAGTCAACCTCGACCATCGAGGCTGGACAGTGGTCCTCTCAGGCCCAGCTCAGTGTGTCGCCCCTTTGTTGCCGATGTGTAACCGGTTGTTATTTCGGCGCAACGGGCAGGGAGGCAACGGAACCGAGCCGGGTTCCGCCGAGTGGGCTTTCACGCGTGCCGGCACCCACGACTGCGGGTCCCATTGTGAATGGCTCGATGGGAGATTAAACGGTTCGTAACGACCGCCGCAACGAAAAGTTTCGTAAAGTTCAAGGTGACCCGCATCACACTTGCGCACATCCGAATATGGCTTGACGTGCATAAATACCGGTTCGCTACAGCCGGTTCAGGTGAGAAAACCGAGATGGCGGCACAGAAGGGCCAGCGTACGGATACGGGACACGACCGCAAGGATCTCGTCCGGATTACTTCCGGTCAGAAATGATCACTGGCGTGTTTCGAAGCCGGGACAAGGACTACGTAGCTACTACGTAGATAACGGACTCAGCCGTGATGTGGGGGGACCTGGGCGCGCAGCCAGTCGTCAGCGGACCGGACGTCGTCGCGTTCGTCGCGCTCGTCGGCGGTGGTGTCGGGCAGCGCGTCGCCGAAGACCTTCGCCAAGCGCGCGGCATCCCTCGCCCGGCGAGCCGCCGGGCGAGGGTGTTCAGAAGGCGTGGGGGCGGTGATTACTCGACCAATCCGGAGAGTTCACCGATCACCCGGCTGGCGAGCGGGCCGAGCGTCGCCATGCCGTCGCGAACGGCGGAACGGGTGCCGGGCAGGTTGACCACCAAGGTGCTTCCGGACACGCCGGCCACACCGCGGGAGAGGCCCGCGTCCAGCGAGCCTGCCACCCGGCCGGAGGAACGAAGGGCTTCGCTGATCCCCGGCAACTCGCGGTCGAGCACCTGCGAGGTGGCCTCCGGCGTCACGTCGCGCGGGGACATGCCCGTACCGCCGACGGAGATCACCAGATCGACGCCGCCGATCACCGCCGTATTGAGCGCGTTGCGGATCTCGACCTCGTCGGCCTGCACCGACACCGACGCGTCCACGAGGAAACCCGCTTCGGTGAGCAGCTCGGTGACCAGCGGGCCGAGCGAGTCAACACCTCCATGCGCCGTCCGATCGTCCACGACCACCACCAGAGCACGCCCCGCCACAGGAGCATCGATTTCCATGGTGCTCACCGTAGCGCCTGCGTCCAGCAACTCGGCGGCCGCACCGAGAACGTCGGCGTCCACATCGATCATCGGCCCAGGCCCGCCGGGCACCGCGCGCATCACCGGCCGCCGTCCGCCGGCGCGCCGGAGAGGGTCACCTCGACGGTCTTGGCATTGTTGCCTTGATCATCGGTGTAGGTGACTTTCACCTTGTCTCCCGGTTGATGTGAGCGCACCGCGGCGACGAGCGCGTTCCCGGAATCGATCGGGCGGTCGTCGACCTTCGTCACGACCGCCCCCGGCGGGATGCTCGCGCGCGCGGCGGGGCCGTCCGCCGTGACGTCGCGAACCTTCGCGCCGGAAACCTGCTGTGCCGGGTCCTGCTGCCGCGACACCGTGATCCCGATCTGCGCGTAGGTGGCCTTGCCGGTCTTGATCAGTTCGTCGGCCACCCGGCGCGCCTGATCGACGGGGATCGCGAACCCGAGTCCGATCGATCCGGTCTGGCCGCCCGCTGTCTCGGCGGGCCCGAGCGTCGCGATGGCGGTGTTGATGCCGATCAGCTTGCCGCTGCCGTCCACCAGCGCGCCACCCGAGTTGCCCGGGTTGATCGCGGCATCGGTCTGGATGGCGTCGATCACCGGGCTGACCGCGGCGCCCGCCTCGCTTCCGTCGCCGGTGGTCACGACGGGCCGGTTCAGCGCCGACACGATGCCCGTGGTGACCGTGCCCGCAAGGCCGAGCGGCGACCCGATCGCGACGACCGGCTGGCCGACTTGCAGATTCGCCGAGCCACCCAGC
The DNA here is from genome assembly GCF_040681035.1 of Nocardia sp. NPDC051911. Taxonomy (NCBI): domain Bacteria; kingdom Bacillati; phylum Actinomycetota; class Actinomycetes; order Mycobacteriales; family Nocardiaceae; genus Nocardia; species Nocardia sp. NPDC051911. The sequence goes on along the minus strand of NZ_JBFAXY010000009.1, from coordinate 93,976 downwards.
TCGATGGGAGTGAGGCCGGTCTTCCCGGATACCTTGATGACGGCCAGGTCGGAAACCGGATCGGCGCCGACCAGCGTGGCGGGCGCGCTGCTGCCGTCGGAGAACACGACCTCCATCTTGGCGCTGGGCCCGCCGCCCGCGGCGACGTGGTTGTTGGTCAGGATCAGGCCGTCGGAGGACAGGATCACCCCGGAACCCTCCCCCTCGGCCTTACTGCTGGCCACCTTGATCATCACGACGCTGGGCAGCACCTTCTGCGCGACCGCCTGGGTGGAACCGGCCGGAGCGTTCACGGCGTTGCTCACGTTCGGCTTCGGAGCGTCCAGCGCGTTGGTCACCGGTGCCCGACCGTCGTCGCCGTGCGTGACCAGCGCACCGACCGCACCGCCGATACCGCCGCTGACCAGCGCGAGCGCGACCGCGCCCGCGGCGAGGCCCGCGCGGAACGGACGCCGGGCCGGTGCGGGCGGCGCGCCGTAGGGGCCGTGCGGTTGCGTGGCGTCGGCCGGTGGACCGAAGGCCGCCGGATACCCGGGGAACGGCGCGGCCGGATGCTGCGGAGGGAACTGCGCGGTGGGATGCTGCGCTGTCTGCGGGCCGTAACCGGGGGCGTGCGCCTCCCCCGGCCCGAACGCGCTCGCGTCCGGCGCTCCCGGCTCCCGGCGATCCTTCGAATCCTCGGTCATGGACTCCTCGTTTCTGCTCACGTCTCGTCCAGGTTGGCCGCGGGGACTGAGAGCGGACTGAGACCGCGCTTTCAGTTTTCCGAGAGCTGCCAAGGAGCCGGTGCTAAATAGAATCACCAGCAACTTGATGTCTCAAATCCTGCCGCAAACCAATCGGAGCATTGTCCGAAATACCTCACCGACGACGAATATTCCGCACAGAACTCGAGATTGTGTCGGAAATGGAGTTCCGCCGCTCGCTATTGCGTCAATCGGATACCGGCGCGCCCGGCTCGCCGGGCAACACGATGCGAACGACGGCGCCGCCGCGTTGCGAGGTATCAATGGCGATCGTACCGCCGTGTTTCGTCACCACCTGTTTGACGATCGCCAGGCCGAGGCCCGAGCCCGGCATCGATCGCGACGACATGACCCGATAGAAACGCTCGAACACCAGCTCGCGTTCCCCCGCCGGAATACCGGGACCGGCGTCGTCGATGGACAGCTCCAGCAACCCCGGGCCGCTCTCCCGCATCAGAATGCGCACCTGCGCGCCCGCCGGGCTCCACTTGGCCGCGTTGTCGAGCACGTTCAGCACCGCACGCTCCAAGCCCGCCTCGTGCCCGTAGACGAACCACGGCCGTAGGTCGGCGATGAACTCGATGCCGGTGCGGCGACGGCGGGCGCGCTCGAGCGCGCGTTCCACGACCTCGCCCAGATCCACGCGCTCGTAGACGGTCTCCGGCGCGTCCTCCCGCGCGAGATCGACCAGGTCGCCCACGAGCGTGGACAACTCCTCGATCTGCGCCATCACGTCGGCGCGCAGTCCGGCCATGTCCTCGTCCGGGATGCGCGGAGCGCCGGGACGGCTCGACGCGATGAGCAGTTCCATGTTGGTCCGCAGGGACGTCAGCGGCGTGCGCAGCTCGTGCCCGGCGTCGGCGACGAGCCTGCGCTGCCGGTCGCGCGACTCCGTGAGCGCGCGCAGCATCGTGTTGAAACTCTCTGTGAGCCTTGCCAGTTCGTCGTCACCGGTCACCGGGATCGGGGTCAGGTCGTCGGTCCGGGCGATGCGCTCGGTGGCCGCCGTCAGCCGCGCGATGGGCCGCAGGCCCGTGCGGCCGACCGCCGTGCCCGCCGCGGCGGCCAGTATGACGCCGCAGCCGCCGACCACGAACAACAGCCAGGCGAGCCGGTCGAGCACCTCCCTGGTGCGGTCCAGGCGCTGGGAGATGACCAGCGTCGCACCGGAGTTGGTATAGACGGCGAGCACGCGCTGATCGCCGTCGGTGCGCAGCGACGAACTGCGTTCCCCGCGGGCCACGGCCACCTCCTGCGGCCCCACCGGCGGATCGGTGGACTGCGGCGGCAGCCAGCGCCGCAGATCGGGATAGATCAGCGCGATGCCGGTGTCGTCGTAGAAGGCGGCGGCGACCATCAGATTCAGGTTGTTGAACCCGTACGGGTTGCTGGCGATCACCGCCGTGGACCGGCTGCGCAACTGGGCGTCCACGTCGGCGTACAACGCGCGCGCCACCAGCGCGTACGCCGCGATCGAGGTGACCGCCACCGCGATCGCCACCACGGAGGCGGCCAGCAGCGTCACCCGCCACCGCAGGGAGACCGACCGCGTCAACGGCATGGGCGGCCGCATGTCCACGGACTCGGACGGACGCTGGCCGAGTGCGGCGACGGCGGGACGCTTGGGAGGTGTTCGTGCCATGACCGAGGACCTACGGCGGCGTTTCACGCAGCACATAGCCGACGCCGCGCACCGTGTGGATCAGCCGCGGCTCGCCCTCGGCCTCGGTTTTGCGGCGCAGATAACCGATGTAGACCTCGAGCGCGTTTCCCGAGGTCGGGAAATCGTAGCCCCAGACTTCCTCGAGAATGCGGCTACGGGTGAGGACGCGGCGCGGGTTCGCCATCAGCATTTCCAGCAGTGAGAACTCGGTACGAGTGAGACTGATCTGCCTGGCGCCGCGGGACACCTCGCGGGTCACCGGATCCAGCGACAGGTCGGCGAACTTCATCGCCTCCGACGCGTCCCCCGGGCCCGCGGCCGTGCGCCGCAACAGCGCGCGCAACCTGGCCAGCAGTTCCTCCAGCGCGAACGGCTTCGGCAAATAGTCGTCCGCCCCGGCATCGAGCCCGGCGACCCGCTCCGATACCGAATCCCGCGCGGTGAGAACCAGTATCGGCAAATCATCGCCCGTGCTCCGGAGACGGCGGCAGACCTCGAGCCCGTCCAACCGGGGCATCATCACGTCCAGGACGAGCGCGTCGGGTCGCTGGACAGTTGCCTTCTCCAGCGCGTCCACACCGTCCACCGCGAGATCGACGGAGTAGCCGTTGAAGGTGAGCGACCGGCGCAGCGATTCCCGGACCGCCCGATCGTCATCGACCACCAGAATGCGCATGCCACCAGTTTGACCGCACCGACTGAGAGGTAACTGAGAGGGCGCTCCCGACACGCCGTGGTGAGCAGCCACGACACGCCACGGCGCGTCGCACCCGTCAACCGGGGGTGACCAGGGTCTTCCACGGCCCCGCGGAGAAGTTGACGCGTCCCTTACGCATTCCACCGCGAAACTCGTTCTCTATAGCCATATTCGGTAATTTGCGCGGCGGCTCCCCCGGATTGCCGATGACCACTCTGCACGGTATGTTCCGTGCGGTAAAAAGAAGACCTCTAGTTGGTTCTTTGCGGGTTGAATCAATACCGAACAGCCACGCGCGCCCGAGGTCACTGGTGAAGCGGAGGCGACGGAAGCGGATGGAAGCTGCACCGCGGTCCTGGCAATTCAGCCTGTCGAACTGGTCGGTCACCCGCAAGGTTGGCGTGGTGCTGGTGCTTCCGGTGCTGCTGGCGACGGTCTTCGCCGTGCTCCGAATCAACAACGAACTGCGCACCATGTCGCAGTTGGACGCGGCGACCGAACAAGCCATCATCATCCGGCCGATCGTCAAGTTCGGTTCGGCCACCGAGCAACTCGGCGTCACCGCGACCGCCACCTGGGGCAACGCCGCGGACCCGCAGACCGACGCCGCGCTGACGAAGTTCGACCAGGCACTGGCCGAACTGGAAGCCGCCTTGCAGACCACCAAGGTCAGCGGCCGGGTCACCTCCGAACTCGCCTCGGCCATCGCCACCGGCACCACGATGCGCAACAGCCTGCGCAACGGCTCGCCCGCCATGGTCGGCGAGCAGTCCGACGAGATCATGGTCCGCATCGGCAACGCGCTCGCGCTCTCGCCGTCGGTGGACGACCTGGTCATCCAGCGGTACTTCCTGCAGCTGGCTTCGGTGCAGACCGCGCGGCGCGTGCTCACCCAGCAACGCATGCTGATCGGCTCGCCGGACGCGGGCCGCAACCCGAGCGTGCGGCCCCGCGTGCTGGTCGCCGCGGGCGCCGAGATCACGATGATCTACCAGTACGCGCAGATCCTGCCGGACTACGCGGGCAACATGCGCCCGCTGCTGGACGCGGTGCAGACGCGTCTCGGCACCTTCAGCCAGAACGCCGCCGATCCGGCGACCAATCCCGCCGTCGTCGATTCGCTGCTGATCAGCTCGGACACCTATGAGAAGACCACCGCGCAGCTGATCGACACCATCGACAGCGCCTTGGCCGCGCGCACCACCGAAGCGCAGGCCGGTGCGCTGCGCGAGACGACGATCGTCATCGGCATGCTGCTCGCCGGTCTCGCCCTGGCGCTCTCGGTCGCTCGTACCCTGGTCGTCCCGGTCCGCCGCCTGCGGCGGGACGCGCTCGAGGTCGCGCACATCAAGCTGCCCGACGAACTCGCCGTGGTGCGCGCGGGCGGCACCACGCCCGAGATCACCCCGGTCGCGGTGCACTCCACCGACGAGATCGGCCAGCTGGCCCGCGCCGTGGACGAGATCCACGAGCAGGCGCTCAACCTCGCCGCCGACCAGGCCCGTCTGCGCCTGCAGATCGGGAACATGTTCGAGACCCTCTCGCGCCGCAGCCAATCGCTGGTCGAGCAGCAGCTGGCGCTGATCGAGGATCTCGAGCACGACGAGGACGACACCGACCGGTTGCAGAGCCTGTTCCGCCTCGACCACCTGGCCACCCGCATGCGCCGTAACGGCGACAACCTGCTGGTGCTCGCCGGTACCGCCTTGCGCCGCGGCCAGCTGCACCCGGTGCCGCTGTCGGACATGCTGTGGAGCGCGGTTTCCCAGGTGGAGGACTACCAGCGCGTCGAGATCGGCGCGGTGCCCGACGGCATCGTCGCTGGCGAGCCGGCCGTCGACATCGAGCACCTGCTCGCCGAGTTGATCGACAACGCGCTGCGGTACTCGCCGCCGACCACGCCGGTCACCGTGATGGTTTCGCGCGCGGTGGACGGCGGCTACCTGATCGAGATCACCGACCGCGGCCTCGGCATGTCCCTGGAAGACCTGCAGACGACCAACGACCGGCTCGCCTCCGGTGGTGAGGTCACCGTCGAGACCGCGCGCCGCATGGGCCTGTTCGTCGTGGGCCGCCTGGCCAAGCGGCACACCATCACGGTCAGCCTGCGCCGCACGTCCACGATGGCGCAGCAGCCGGGCATCACCGCAAGCGTGCACCTACCCGGCGCGCTGGTCGCGCCGCCGATGGACGTCACCGATCCGGCGGGCAAGCCGCTCGATATCACCGCCGAGCACCAGCTGCCCTCCCTGGTCACGCCGCCCACCGGCGCGCAGCCGCGCAACCTGGTTCCGGTGCCGAGCCTGCCACAGCGCGACACCGCGCGTTTCGGCGTGACGAGTTCCGGCCTGCCGCAGCGCCGTCCGGCCATCCGCGTCGCCGACACTCCCGACCAGCCCACGGTCTCCACGCCGGTCGGGCGAGCGGTCAACCCGGCGGATCAGCCCGCCACCCAGCCGTGGCCGGTGCTCACGCCGCGCGCGGACGACCGCACACCCACCGGTCCGTTCGCCGCGGTGACGCCCACCGCGGGAGAGCACGCCGTCGAGCAGCAGCCCACCCGCACCGATCTGTGGACCGAGGTCAAGGACGACGAGCCGGCGACCGGTCCCACACCCGCCGTGCCGAGTCAGCCGCCCGCGCCGCAGACCACCGCCCGCTCCGGTCTGCCCATCCGGAAGCCGGCCGCGCCCGTCGAGCCACCGCAGGAGGCGGCGCCGGAACCCGCGACGGTGACTTCCTCCCGGTTGCAGCCGGTCGCAGGCGCCTCCCCGACCCCTATCTATCAACGCATGGTCTCGGAATGGCTGGTCGAGCCCTCGACCTCGCAATCGCCGGAAAGCTCGTGGTCCTCGCCTGGTGACGCGGGCTGGCTGGCCGCCGAGGATGCCAGCCATCCGACCACCACCGCGCGCACTGTCGGCGGGCTGCCGATTCGCAGGCCGGGCGCCCAGTTGGTGCCCGGCGGCCTGGCGCCCGCGGACGACGCGGGCCCGCGCGATCCGGAAGAAATCCGCAACAATTTGACCAGGCATCTCAGTGGGGTCCGCAGCGGGCGGGCCAATGCGCAGTACAACGACGGAGGGCTTGCATGACCAACGCGAAAAACAGCACCACGGACGAGAATCTGAACTGGCTGGTCGCCCGCTTCACCCGCGATGTGCCCGGCGTGTCCCATGCGGTGCTCGTATCGGCGGACGGCTTGTTGCAGGCCACCAGTCCGCACCTGCCCAGCGACCGTGCCGAACAGCTCTCCGCCGTCACCGCCGGACTCGCCAGCCTTTCCATGGGCGCGGCGTCGCTGTTCGACGGCGGCAAGGTGATGCAGTCCATCGTGGAGATGCAGCGCGGCTACCTGCTGGTGATGAGCGTCGGAAACGGCTCGCATCTGGCCGTGCTGGCGAACAAGACGCACGACATCGGCCGGATCGGCTACGAGATGGCACTGCTGGTCGATCGGGTGGGCTCGGTGGTCACCGCCACCGCGCGCACCGCTGTCTGAGCGTGAGATGTCCAACCCATACGGTCCCGGACCACGACCCACCACGCGCGTCCGGCCTTACGCCCTGACCTCGGGGCGCACCGAACCCGCGATCGACCTGCCGTTGGAGGCGGTCATCGAAACCTTGTCGTACACTGCACATCTCGACTGGCCGACCGGCGACATCCGTACCGAGATACTGCGACTCGGCACGCATCGGTTGTCGGTCGCGGAGATCGCGGCACATCTGGACCGGCCGCTCGGCATGGTCCGTGTGGTGATCGGCGACCTGGTCGTCGACGGCACCATGCGCGTGCATTCGACCCTGACCGAAGAGGCGAGCTATGACGAGCGCCGTTCCCTGATGGAAAGGACATTGCGTGGACTCCGCGCCCTATAGGAATCCGGGGCCCAGTGGACACCCCGGGCCAAGTGGAAATCTCGGATCGGGCAACGCCCCCGGCCCGGATGGCTTCGAGAACCGGGTCGCCTCGACGAAGATCGTCGTCGCGGGTGGCTTCGGCGCGGGCAAGACCACGTTCGTCGGCGCGGTCTCGGAAATCGTTCCGCTGCGCACCGAGGCGATGGTGACCCGCTACTCCGACGGCATCGATGATCTCGCCGAGACGCCGGAGAAGGAGACCACCACGGTCGCCATGGACTTCGGCCGGATCATCCTGCCCGGCAACCTGGTGCTCTACCTGTTCGGCACGCCGGGCCAGCGGCGGTTCTGGTTCATGTGGGACGACCTGATCCGCGGCGCGATCGGCGCCGTGGTGCTGATCGACACCAGGCGGCTGGAGGACAGCTTCGCCGCGGTCGACTTCTTCGAGGCGCGCAAGCTGCCGTTCCTGATCGCGGTCAACCGCTTCCCCGACGCACCGCGTTTCCCCATCGCGGAACTGCGCGAGGCGCTCTCGGTGCGCGAGGGCGTCCCGATCGTGGACATCGACGCGCGCAACGCGATCGAGGTGCGCCAGGCGCTCGCCGCGGTCACCGAGTACGCGATCGCCCAGCTGAAGGCCAGCGAACTGGAAGGAACGGCCCGCCATGCGTGAGGTCGCGCTGCTGGCCGCGGGTAGTTCCGCCACCACGTCCGTCGACCAGTTCGCGCTCGGCTATTGGCTGGTCGGGCTGTCGGTGGGCATTTCCGTCCTCGGCGCGGTGGTCGGCCTCGCCTGCATCGTGCACGGCGCGCGCTCGGTCCAGTTCCGGCTGGTGTGGCTGGTTTCGGCGGCGATATCGCTGGGCGGCGTCGGTGCGTGGCTGGCCACCTCGGTGGCCATGCTGGGCCTGAAAGTGCCCGGCAGCGCGATGCGTTACGACCCGGGCAGGCTGGTCGCGGCGCTGGTGGTGTCCATCGTGGCCGTCTTCGCGGCACTGCTGATCATCGGGCGCACGCCCCGGCTCGCGCTGCTGCTGCCCGGCGGCTTGGTACTTGGCCTCGGCATCGGCGTCACGCACTACCTCGGCATCGGCTCACTGGAGATCCAGGGTTCGGTGGGCGTGACGACCTGGCTGGCCGTCGTCTCCGCCGTGATCGGGGTGATCACCGCGACGGCGACGTTGTGGCTGTTCCAGACCTTGCGCTTCCCGATGGCCCGCGCCGCGACGGTGCTGTTGTTCGGCGTCGGCGTGGCCGCCACCTACTACACGGCGGTGGCCGCGTTGCATTTCGACGTCAATCGGTCGGCGAAGGTGCCCGACGGCGTGGAGCTGTTCGACTTCGTGTTCCCGATGTTCGTCATCGGCTTGCTCGCGCTGACCGTGCCGATCTCCGCGGTGCTGATCGCACCGGATCGCCGCGAGTTGGCCGCACCACCGAAGCCGCGCAGGCCGAAGCTGGAGCCAGCCCGCTGATCCGGTTTCGCGGCGCGATTCGGGGCGGATCGACCGTTTTCCGCTGACCGATCCCCGTGGGCGGGCTGGATTCGGCGATGCCACGGATTCACCCGCCCGGCCCACTTACAGTGGAAGCCATGCGTTTCGGTCTCGATTACGCCGCGGGTCGTCCAGGGGGCGCGGCGATTCGGGCGGCAGGGTACGACTTCGTGGTGCGGTATCTGTCCGACGGCGGCCCGAGTCTGCCCGGCAAGCTGCTCACTCCGTCCGAAGCGAACGATCTGCGGGCGCATGGTATCTCGCTCGTCTCGAACTGGGAGACCACGGCCGCGCGGATGCTGGACGGCTACGGCGCTGGCATCGTCGACGCGCGTGCGGCCCTCGCCCAGGTGCTGCGCTGCGGCGGCCGGGTGGACCGGCCGATCTATTTCTCCGCGGATTTCGACGCGACGCAACAGGACCAGTTGCGCGTCAACGCCTATCTGGACGGTGCCGCGACCGTGCTCGGCCGCGCGAACGTCGGTATCTACGGCGGGTATTGGGTGGTCAGCCGCGCACTGGACGCCGGGTACGCGACCTGGGCGTGGCAGACCGACGCCTGGTCCGGCACGAACGTGGAGACCAGGCGTGCCATTCATCAGACGCGCCGCCAGGTGACGGTCGGCGGCGTGCGCTGTGACGTGAACGAGGCCGAGACGATCGATTTCGGCCAGTGGGATTTCGTGGAACAGGAGGAGCCGGACGTGACGCCGGAACAAGAGGCAGTGCTGCGCGACATCCAGATTCAGCTGCGCGGACCCGACTTGTCCGGCTGGCCGCAGCTGGGCGCCGACGCGGACGGCCGGAATCGGACGCTGGTGGACGGACTGGCCGCGGCGCTGACCCGAATAGCCGCGCTGGAGCGCGAATCCGTCGAGTTGCGAACGCAAGTAGGCGAATTGCGCACCGAGATCAGCGAACTGGAGGCGACGACGGCCGAGCTGACCGAGCAGGTGGAGCGCTGGAACGGACGACACTGGCCGTGGCCGCTGTCGCTGATCGAGGGTCCCGCGGCGCTTGTCGGTGAACAGCTGGCCCGCCTCGAGGCTCTGCTGCCGGACTTTCCCGGCCTGCCCGGGCACGACGGCGAGCGGCGCACACCGGGCGGCGACGCCGGGCCTACGGCGTTGACCTCGAAAGACCGAACCCACACCGGCGCGATCGACGAACGCGCGCGGCTCGGTGAGCGGGAGTGACGGGGCGAGCGAAACCGGCTGAACGGCCCCGAAATTGGCGATGAGCGGGTTCTCTCGGAAACCAAGAGAACCCGCCCTCGACGACGAGGGTACCGGTATCGGGCTGCGCGCGCATCATTTTCGGCGAACTTTTCCTCGGCCGAAAACCGACCGATAGTCCGGGATTCCGCGTATGGCTATCCAGCCGCAATCACTTCTGGCGCAATAGTGCGACGTGATGCGGGCCACATTGATAGCTAGAAGATAGCTACGCTGACAATAACCGACCGGAAATTTTTTTCCGAAGGGCACCGACGTGCCCGTTTCCGGACAGTAGACCAGCATCCGGCCCGTTCGAGGCGAAGTCGGCATCGGTCGAGCAATCGGCCGTCGCTCGCGGCCTCGGGCACGGAAGCTCCTACGATCTCCGTGCGGGCCTACCGCTCAGAGTTTCTCGACGTCGATCAAGCCGCGCCGCACGGCCGCGACCAACCTGCGCGGCACCCGACACACGACGCCTCCGACGGTCACCGCCACCAGATCCACCGGTGCGGCCTTCCAGTTCGACCGGCGGCTACGGGTGTTCGACCGCGACATCTTCCGCTTCGGTACCGCCATCTCAGGCCTCCTTCCGCACGCGCTTACCGTATTTGCGTTCGAACTTCTCCACCCGCCCCTGGGCGTCCAGCACGCGGTGCGCACCGGTCCAGAACGGGTGCGAATCGGCGGTGACGTCCACCGTCAGCAACGGATAGGTGTTGCCGTCGGCCCACTCCACGGTGCGCGTACCGGTTGCCGTGGACCGGGTGAGAAACCGCTTGCCGGTGCTCACGTCCTCGAAGACCACCGGGTGGTAGTCCGGATGGATACCCTTCTTCATTTCGCCTCTCCTTTAGGGGTTTTCAGGTCCTGCACGGGCTGCTGCGCCTCCCCGTCACTCGCGCAAGGATCGGCGTGCCACTCGCCGAACGGGTCCTCCCACCGGGCAACCCGCTCCGGCGCGCGCTCGACCAGGCGCAGTTCGTCGTCGTCCACCAGCGCCCAGTGCAGCGCCTCCCGGATCTGTGCCGGATCGGCGTCGTGGACCAGGATCGACAGCGAGACGTCCCGGTCGCCGAATCGCTCGTCCCAGCGCAGGGCGGCCATGGCGAGACGCTCCGGGTCCGCCTCGGCCCGTTCCGCTTCCGGCATCGCGGCCAGCCAGCGCCCCGCACCGCCCACCCGCAGGCCACCGCCGGCGGATTCGAGCCACACCACCTCGTCGGGCTGGGTGGCCAGCCACAGGCGGCCGCGCGCGGTCACGACGCCGTCGAACAATACGTCGAGCGCCTCGTGCAGGCGGGCGGGATGGAACGGCCGCGCCGCGGCGAACTCCACGAGTTCGATGCCGTAGTCACTGGTCAAGGGCGGTCGGCCACGCAGAAGCGGTGCGTGCGCGTCGAAGACCCGCCCACGGCGCGAATCGGCGGGGACGCGCGCGAGCAGCGTTTCGACCAGCGCGGGCGTGACGGAACCCGGCTCGTCCACCCAGGCGATCGGCGCGCCGGGAACCAGCCTGGCCAGGACCGCGGCGAGCTTGCCTCGCTCGACCGCCGCGTCGACGAGCAGCGCTCCGTCCGCGGCGGCGCCGAGGACGAGGACGGCATCGGCGAAATCGACCTGCCCGACCGCGACCTGCGCCACCGTCCGGTCGTCCTCGGCGGCCGCGAGACCGCGTTCGGCGAGCGTCTCGTCGCCGGTCGCGTCGGCGAGCCAGACGCCGGCGTCCAGGCAGGTCAGGACCGCGTCCACCCGGACGTCGCGCCCGGCCGGGCCGTCGATGCGACCGTGCACGCCGGTGACCACTACGTGCTCGATGGCTCGGCACACCGCCTCGGCCTCGAACGCGGGGTCGAGCGCGAGCACGATGCGATTCACCGACTGCCGCTGGGAAAGGGTGCACAGCAGCGGAAGCAGATCCATCCGCAGGGTGCAGGAGACACAGCCGTGCGCGAGCTCGAGCACGGCCGAGGTCTCCTGCGTCGCGGTGCGCACCGTGCGACGCACGACGCCCTCCCGCAGCTGGGTCAGATCGTGGCGGACCACGACGGTGCCCGCGGCCGCACCCAGCACCGCGGCCGCGCGATCCACGCCCGCCGCGGCGAGTCCGGCGAAACCGGCGAGCACCAGCACGGGCGTTCTGCGGTCGGAGCCGGGTGGGACCAGGGTGGAATCCGCAGCCACCGGGAACCCCTTTCAGTAACGATTTTCATTTGCTGTACGGCAACGGTACATTGTCGAGCAGTCGTTGTCGAAAATGATTATCATCTACTGGAGGGAGTCCGGATGTCGGCCCACTGCCAGGTCACCGGGCGCAAGCCCGGATTCGGCAAGTCCGTGTCGCACTCGCACAAGCGGACCGGCCGCCGCTGGAACCCGAACATCCAGCGCAAGACCTACTACCTGCCCAGCGAAGACCGGCGCATCACGCTGACCGTCTCCGCCAAGGGCATCAAGACCATCGATCGGGACGGGATCGAGGCCGTGGTGGCGCGGCTCCGGGCCCGTGGCGACAAGATCTGAGGAGCGACCCATGGCGTCGAAATCGACCGACATCCGCCCGATCGTCAAGCTGAAGTCCACGGCAGGCACCGGGTACACCTACGTGACCCGCAAGAATCGCCGCAACGACCCCGACCGCCTCGTGCTGCGCAAATACGATCCGGTGGTGCGCAGGCACGTCGACTTCCGTGAGGAGCGCTGAGATGGCCAAGAAGTCGAAGATCGCGCGCGATCAGCAGCGCCGGACGATCGTGGCGCGATACGCGGGCCGCCGCGCCGAACTCGAGGAGCTCATCCGGAAGCCGGGTACACCGGAGGCCGAACGCACGGCCGCCCAGGCCGAACTGCGGCGGCAGCCGCGCGACGCCAGTCCGGTACGATTGCGCAATCGGGACGCCGCCGACGGACGACCGCGCGGTCACCTCCGGAAGTTCGGACTCTCCCGTGTGCGTGTGCGCGAGATGGCCCACCGGGGCGAGTTGCCCGGTGTGCACAAATCGAGCTGGTAGACAACCACTGATCTCGTGAGAAGGAACTCGTCATATGGCAGTCAAGCGAGCACCGTCGAAGAAGGTTCGCGCAGAGCAGGCCCGCCGTCCGAAGAAGAACCCGCTCATCGCCGCCGGCATCGAGACGGTCGACTACAAAGACGTGAACCTGCTGCGTACGTTCATCTCCGATCGCGGCAAGATCCGCAGCCGCCGGGTCACCGGGCTCACCCCGCAGCAGCAGCGCCAGGTCGCCGTCGCGGTGAAGAACGCCCGTGAGATGGCGCTGCTGCCGTTCACCAGCCGCTAGGCGCACTCCGCGACACGAGCGAACCGGAAAGACCCCCGATGCGCGAGCACCGGGGGTCTTTGTCGTCGTCGCTACCGAACCGGCCGGGTCACGGGATGGTCAGGACCTGGCCGGGGTTGATCGCGTCCGGGTTCGGGATGCCACTGGCGTCCGCGATCTCCTGGTAGCGGTTGCCGTCGCCGTAGAAACGCTCGGCGATGGCCCACAGGGTGTCGCCCGGCTCGACGGTGTAGGTGCGCGGCTCCGGCGCGGGCGGCGGAGGCGGCACCTCCTCGGCGGCGGGAGTCGCGACCTGCTCTTGCACCGGTTCCGCTTCCGGCTCCGGGGCGGGCAGCGGAGTGTCGGTGTCGGTGCCGGAAGCCCACAGCGCGCTGCCGTCGGTGCCGTACAGCACGACATTGCGATCCGCTTGCACGACCAGCCGATCGGCGGCCTGGTCGTTGGTCTCCGTCGCCCAGACCGCGCCGTCGCTCTTGTAGAGGACGAAGTTGCCGTCGTGCTGCAGCACGGCCCGCTCCACGCCTTGGTCGTGCGTCTGGGTGGCCCACACGACATTCCCGCCCGGCTCGGACAGCACTAGATTGCCGTCGTCCTGGAGGGTGAGGGTGTAAGCCCCGCCCTGGAGGGACTGCCCTCGCCCGAGTTCTTCGCCTACGCGCAGCGTGTCGACCACGATACTTCCTTTCCGGAAAAAGCTGGTAGAGCATCCGACATGATGAGCGCCGCAACGGCTCCGGCGCGCATCCCCGCAGAACTTACTGCCCCCGAACGACTTTGGGAGCTATTACGCGCAGGGTTCGCGGAACGTTCACTGTGGGGTTCGTCCCAGTGCACGACGCACCCGCTGTGCGGTAGGTGAACCGACGCCGGGACTAGGGTGTCGGTATGGATCGGATCCAGGCCGGACGCGCCGCCACAGCTGTCGCCGTAGTGCTCGCCTGTCTTGCCGCCGCGGGCTGCGGCGGCTCGGACGACGAAGGGAAAACGCCGAGCACGAGCGCCTCTTCGAGCGCGGCGGCGCGCACGCCCACCGAGGACCCGCGCGGGAACCAGGGCAACGAATTCACCGCCGACCCGTCCATCGTCGGCGCGCATCCGATCCCATTCCAATCGTGGACACGATTGGGAGACAACAAGATAGCCGTGAACTTCGAAACCGGTTCGCCGGAGTGCTACGGCGTGGACGCCACGGTCACCGAGACCGCGTCGACGGTCACGGTCGAACTGCGCTCCGGCAGCCGCGCCGAGGCGGTGGGCCGGATGTGCGCGATGATCGCGATCTTCGGCACCCTCGAGGTACCGCTGAAAGAGCCACTCGGAAACCGCACGGTGCTCAGCGCGGTCTAGCGCTCGATGCGCACGACAGGCTGGTCCAGCACTGTTCACTCGTAACCGAATAGCTGCCGGCTTGCGACGGGCCGCCTCGCACGACTCCTGATGCGCCCGAGCACAGTTCTCGGAGGGGGCCACCGAAACCCTTGCCCGACCGCGCGATACGGGCGGGAATCGAACGAAGAACGCCGCGCCGGATCCTCGATCCGACGCGGCGTCGCGGAACCATCGAACTCAGTGGGCGAAGTGGCGGGCCCCGGTGAGATAGAGGGTGACGCCCGCCTCGCGGGCGACGTCGATGGTCTCCCGGTCGCGCACCGAACCGCCGGGCTGCACGATGGCGCGGACACCGGCCGCGATCAAGGTCTGCGGACCGTCCGGGAACGGGAAGTAGGCGTCGGAGGCCGCCACCGACCCCTTGGCCCGGTCCCCGGCCCGCTGGACCGCGAGACCCACCGCGTCCACGCGGTTGACCTGGCCCATGCCGACACCGACCGAAGCGCCGTCGTGCGCGAGCAGAATGGCGTTGGACTTCACGGCCCGGCAAGCGCGCCAGGCGAACGCCAGATCGGCGAGCGTTTCCGCGTCGGCGGCCTCGCCAGCGGCCAAGGTCCAATGAGCCGGGTCGTCGCCCGGCGCGTCCAGCACGTCACGCTGTTGCAGCAGGGCGCCGCCGCTGATCGGACGCAGTTCGGCGCCCGCGCGCGTCGGCGGCTCGGCCACGAGGATGCGCACGTTCTTCTTGCGCTGCAACACCTCCACCGCGCCGTCGGCGTAGGACGGCGCGACGATCACCTCGGTGAAGATCTCGGCGACCTGCTCGGCCAGTTCCACGGTGACCTCGCGGTTCGCCGCGATCACCCCGCCGTACGCGCTCACCGGATCGCAGGCGTGCGCCTTGCGGTGCGCCTCCGCGATGTCGGCGCCGAGCGCGATGCCGCACGGGTTGGCGTGCTTGATGATCGCCACGGCCGGAGCCTCGTGGTCGTAGGCGGCGCGCCAGGCCGCGTCGGCGTCGACGTAGTTGTTGTACGACATCTCCTTGCCGTGCAACTGCCGCGCCTGCGCCAGCCCAGGGCTGCCGTCGCCGTTGGTGTACAGGGCCGCGGACTGATGCGGGTTCTCGCCGTAACGCAGCACCGCCGACCGCTCCCAGGTGCCGCCGAGCCACTCGGGGAACCGGACCGCCGTGTCCTCGGCCGCGTCGCCCGCGCTCAGCACGTTGGTCATCCAGCTCGCGACCGCCACGTCATAACTCGCGGTGTGCTGGAAAGCCTTGGCCGCCAGAGCTGTGCGTTCGGCCAAGGTGAAGCCGCCGGACTTCACCGCGGCCAGCACGTCGTCGTAGTCGCCGCTGTCCACGACCACCGCCACCGACGGGTGGTTCTTCGCCGCGGCGCGCACCATGGACGGGCCACCGATATCGATCTGCTCCACGCACTCGTCCGGCGTCGCACCACTGGCCACGGTCTGCGTGAACGGGTAGAGGTTCACCACCACCAGCTGGAACGCCTCGACACCGAGCTCGACCAGCTGATCGACGTGCTCCTGCTTGCGCGAGTCCGCCAGGATGCCCGCGTGCACCCGCGGGTGCAGGGTCTTGACCCGGCCGTCGAGGGTCTCCGGGAACCCGGTCAGGTCCTCGACCTTGGTCACCGGGATGCCCGCGTCCGCGATCCTGCCCGCGGTGGACCCGGTCGAGACCAGCTCGATGCCCGCCGCGTGCAGACCGGTCGCGAGCTCCACGAGACCCGTCTTGTCGTAGACGCTCACCAGCGCCCTGCTGATCGGCTTGCGTTCACTCACCGGAGAACTCGCTCATCTGGGATAACTGCCTTTCGTCCATCGGAGACAATGCCTCGCGTCGCGACGGCGGCGACGACCTCCGCCAGCAACCGTCGCTCGACGATCTTGATGCGCTCGTGCAGGGTGGCCTCGTCGTCACCCGGCAGCACCGGCACCGCCTCCTGCGCGAGGATCGGCCCGGTGTCCACGCCCTCGTCGACCAGGTGCACGGTGCAGCCGGTGACCCGCGCACCGTAGGCGAGCGCGTCCCGCACGCCGTGCGCGCCGGGGAACGCGGGCAGCAGGGCGGGGTGGGTGTTTATGATCCGTCCGCCGAACCGGTCCAGGAAAGTGGGACCGAGCAACTTCATGAAGCCCGCCGACACCACCAGATCCGGCTGGTGCTCGGCGACCGCCTCGGTGAGCTCGGCATCCCACGCGGCGCGGTCCGGAAAGTCCTTCAGCGCCACCCGGAAATGCGGTACGCCCGCGGCGTCCGCATGGGTGGTGGCCGCGCACAGCCGGTCGACGCCGACCGCGACGACCTTCGCCGGATAGCCGGGCGCGGCCGCGGCGTCCAGCAGGGCGTGCAGCAGCGAACCGGTGCCCGACGCCAGGACGACGACGGTGGCCGGCGTCGTCACGGGCTTCCACGAGGCATACGGGGACGTCAGCGCTCTACTCCCTGATCGATCGGATAGCGGACGGATGCGGCACCGCCGGGTTAGAGCCTAACGACCGTCCACCCGGTCACTATCCGGCAGGTCCGCCTCGACCACTTCGGCGTCGACGATGTCGCCCGCGGCGTGGTCGTGAGACCGACCGACGGTCTCGATCGCGGGCGGCTCGTCGACGAGTTCGGC
Source organism: Nocardia sp. NPDC051911 (assembly GCF_040681035.1). Lineage (NCBI taxonomy): Bacteria > Bacillati > Actinomycetota > Actinomycetes > Mycobacteriales > Nocardiaceae > Nocardia > Nocardia sp. NPDC051911. The sequence goes on along the minus strand of NZ_JBFAXY010000009.1, from coordinate 77,014 downwards.
GTCCAGCGGGGCCTCCAGCTCGGGCCGGTCGTAGTCGTCGTAGTAGTCGTCGTCCTCGTAGTAGTCGTCGTCGGTCTCGTAGTAGTCGTCGTAGTCGTCGTCGGGGTAATCGTCGTACGGATCGGTGTAGTCCGCCGGTGGGACGCCGACCGGCACGAGGAACCAGCGGGCGAACACCAGGCCCGCGTAGCCGGGGATCGCCAGCCAGGCGAACGTGACCGAGGCGAAGATCGGCAGGTGCAGGCCGACCCGGCCCACCTCGCCGAGTTCGCCGCCCGCGACCGCGCCCGCCACGGTCAGCGCGAGCGCGGCGAGCGCGGCGGAGACGAGCGTGGCCCACGGCGCGCCGATCCGGTCGGTGGAAGTGCGCGCGATGTCCAGCCCGCCGAGCACGCCGACCGCCGCGGGGATCAGCAGCACCACCGGCCACCAACCCGCCGCCGGACCGGTCGGCACCGCCGCGAGCAACGGAAACGCCGGTATCGGTCCGCCGACGACGGAGAACACCCCGAACGAGGCGACGCCGATCTGCGCGCTGGAACCGACCAGCACACCGACGGTGTGGATCACCAGGTTCGGCAGATACGCCAGCGAGAGCAGCGTCAGGCCGAGGACGCCGCCGACATTGCCCGCCGACTGATACATGTCACCGAACCGCGAAATGTGGGCGAGGAACGAAACCACCACCACAGCGCTCGCGCAACCCAGCAGGCGCAGGACGGACCGGCCCGCGCCGTAGAGGCCGGAGACCGCCCAATCGGGCAGCCGCAGCAGCACGAACAGCTCGCGCCGGAGACGGACGGCGATGCCGATGGCGGCGGCGAACAGATACAACGCGGCGACCCACACGAAGGCGGCGAGGGTGTTCGGCGGTTGCAGCGCGATGACACCGGAAGCGTCTTCGGTGACCGCGAGGCAGACGATGGTGACCAGCAGCGGACCACCCACCGCAGCGCCGACGATCCACCCGAGATCCGCTCGAGTGCATTGCGGCTCCACGGCGCGCGCGCATTCCCGCGCGGCCAGCCAGACCAGCAGGGCGGTGGGCAACAGCGGAAGCAAGCCGAGCGAGGTCTTGCCGATCACCAGCGGAACCTGGTGCACGCCCAACCAGGAGGCGGCGATCGCGCCGGAGGCGCCGTCCAGATCGCTGCCCGCCGCCAGGAGCGTGGCGAGCACGAGGACGACGAGGGTGGTCAGCCCGAAGGCGGACGGGCGGCCCGCTACGGCGATGAGCACCCTGGACCGCTCCGGGGTGAGGGACAGAAACCCGGCTTCGTCCGCGTCGGGGTGCGGCTGCGACGAGCGCGGCCCGCCGATCCGGCGGGCCGAGGAGTTTCTGGAGGAGCTCATGGCATTTCAGCGTGGCATCCTCCCCGGCGCGAACGGGTCAGGCGCGCCGCAGGCACGCGATCGCCGCACCGGGGAGGACGCCGCTGAGTTCTCTACTTGTTCTTGTCGTCCGAAGGACGGAATGCCTGGGTGGCGTCCGAGGATGGGTCGCCGCTCTGCTCGCCGCCGAACGGACCGCTCTGCTGGCTCGGCTGGCTCGGCTGGCTGGTCTGAGCCTGCTGCTGGCCGTAGCTCGGGGAACCGTAGGGCGACTGCTGACCGGACTGCTGCTGGCCGCCGAAGTGCTGAGTCACGCTCTCGTCGGGGCGCGGCTGCGCGCCGTACGGCGAACCCGGCTGCTGGGGCGCGCCGTAGGCCGTGGTCGGCTGGCTCTGCCCGTAAGGCGACTGCGGCTGTCCGTACGCCTGGCCCTGCTGGCTCTGTCCGTAGCTCGGCTGGCTCTGCCCGTAAGGCGACGGCTGCCCCTGCTGGGACGGGAACTGCGGCGGCGCGGACTGCGCGCCGTACCCGGCTTGCCCGTAGGGGCTCGCGCCGTAGCCGGGCTGCTGACCCGGCTGCCCGTAGGACTGCTGACCCGGTCCGTACGACGGCTGCTGGCCGTAGCCGCCCTGACCGAACCCGCTCGGCGCGGCAGCGGGGCGCGGCGCGGGCGCCTTGAGGATGCCCACCTCGAACAGCGTCGCGGCGATCGCCACCGCTGCCTGCACGAAGGACAGCACGAGCAGGACGAACGCACCGACCTTCAGCTCGCTGCCCGAACCGAAGTTGAACGACTGGAACAGCAACGCGACGAAGCCGGCGGTCGAAGCCGCCGCGGCCGCACCGGTCCAGTTCTGCTTGGGCAGCAGCGACAGTCCGGCGAGCAGACCGCCGAGCAGCAGCAGGCCGAGCAGCGGCGAGCCGGACGCGACCTCGAAGAGGTTGGCCGTCTCCGTCGTGCTGACCGTGCGGCCGCCGATATCGATCGGTTTCCTGCCCAGGAACGGCAGGAAGCCGAGCAGGAAGTTGATCACGCCGAGCGCCGCTACGCCGACCACCAGGAAGAACGGCAGACCTTTGGCATCGGAACCGGTAGCGCTCGAACCTGAAGTGGCACCACCCGCGGCCGAACTCTGGCTGGATGGCGCTGAGGGCGAGGGTGTGTTGTACCCAGAGCCCCCGGTCGGGTAGGACATGTCGTCGTCTCCTAAATCGAGTCGTACATGGTCTTCACGGCTGGATTACTTCTGACGCTACTGCACTCCCTCGCCGAGGTCATCCCGCCGCGACGGCCGCGGCGAGCGGATTCGCCCGCATCACGGCAGGTCGCGGCGGTGTCCGGCGCGAAGCTCCTAGCGAGACCACCTACCGCTCCTTGAAACTGTTGCCCGCGATGGCGCTTTTCACACCACACGGATTCTCAATAGCGGGGAATTCCCGGTGACAACGAGATGAACCATCCGCCCGGCTGCCTCGTGATGGATAGCGAGGAGAACCGCGAGTGGCTGGACCGGACGCTCGGCTTCTGCCCAAGCCTGAGCCCCCGCCACACATGACGAAGGCCGCCCCCCGAATTCGGAGGCGGCCTTCGTGCACGGCGTGGAGATCAGGCGCTGATGCTGGCCTTCTCCAGGATCTCGCGAGCCAGCGCGGCGGTCTCGGACGGCGTCTTGCCGACCTTCACGCCCGCGGCCTCCAGCGCGTCCTTCTTCGCCTGGGCGGTGCCCGAGGAGCCGGACACGATGGCGCCCGCGTGGCCCATCGTCTTGCCCTCGGGGGCGGTGAAGCCTGCCACGTAGCCGACGACCGGCTTGGTGACGTTGGCCTTGATATAGGCCGCGGCCCGCTCCTCGGCGTCGCCGCCGATCTCGCCGATCATCACGATCAGCTTGGTCTCCGGGTCCTTCTCGAACGCCTCGATGGCGTCGATGTGGGTGGTGCCGATGACCGGGTCGCCGCCGATGCCGATGGAGGTCGAGAAGCCGAAGTCGCGCAGCTCGTACATCATCTGGTAGGTCAGCGTGCCCGACTTGGACACCAGGCCGATCGGGCCCTTGCCGGTGATGTTGGCCGGGGTGATGCCGACCAGCGACTCGCCGGGGGTGATGATGCCGGGGCAGTTCGGGCCGATGATCCGGGTCTTGCCGCCCTTCTCCACGTTGTAGGCCCACGCGTAGGCGGTGTCCTGCACCGGGATGCCCTCGGTGATGACCACCAGCAGCGGGATCTCCGCGTCGATGGCCTCGATGATGGCGTCCTTGGCGAACTTCGGCGGCACGAACGCGATGGACACGTCGGCGCCGGTCTCCTTGATGGCCTCGGCGACGGTGCCGAACACCGGCAGCTCGACCGCGTTGCCGTCCTTGTCGGTGTGCGCGACGGTGGTGCCCGCCTTGCGCGCGTTCACACCGCCGACGATCTGGGTGCCCGCCTTCAGCATCAGCGCGGTGTGCTTGGTGCCCTCGCCGCCGGTGATGCCCTGGACGATGACCTTGGAGTCCTTGTTCAGGAAGATAGACATTTCTTTTCGTCCTTACTCGGCCGTCGTTATCGGGCGGCTGCCAGTTCGGCGGCCTTGTCGGCGCCTTCGTCCATTGTCTGCGCCAGCGTCACCAGCGGGTGGTCGGCGTCGGCCAGGATCTTGCGGCCCTCTTCGACGCGGTTGCCGTCCAGGCGGACGACCAGCGGCTTGTTGGCCTCGTCGCCCAGGATCTCCAGCGCCTTCACGATGCCGTTGGCGACCGCGTCACACGCGGTGATGCCGCCGAACACGTTGACGAACACGCTCTTGACCTGGCTGTCGTTCAGGATGACGTCCAGACCCGCTGCCATCACCTCGGCCGAGGCGCCGCCGCCGATGTCCAGGAAGTTGGCCGGCTTCACGCCGCCGTGGCCCTCGCCCGCGTAGGCGACGACGTCCAGGGTGGACATGACCAGGCCTGCGCCGTTGCCGATGATGCCGACCTCGCCGTCGAGCTTGACGTAGTTGAGGTCGTTCTCCTTGGCCTTGAGCTCGAGCGGGTCGGTCGCGTCCTTGTCCGCGAACGCCTCGTGCTCCGGGTGGCGGAATCCGGCGTTCTCGTCGAGGGTGACCTTGCCGTCCAGCGCGAGGATCTCGTCCTGCGGGGTGCGCACCAGCGGGTTGACCTCGACCAGGGTGGCGTCCTCCGCGACGAACACCTCCCACAGCTTCTGGATGGTCACGGCCGCGGCGTCCAGCACGTCGGCGGGCAGGTGGCCCTGCTCGGCGATCGAGCGCGCGAACGCCAGGTCGACGCCCTTGACCGCGTCGACCGGAACCTTCGCCAGCCGCTCCGGCTTGGTCGCGGCGACCTCTTCGATCTCCATGCCGCCCTCGACCGAGCACATGGCCAGGTAGGTCCGGTTGGCCCGGTCCAGCAGGAAGGAGATGTAGTACTCCTCCGCGATGTCCTTGGCCTCGGCCACCAGGATCTTCTTGGTGATGTGGCCCTTGATGTCCAGGCCGATGATGTTCTGCGCGTGCGTGAGCGCGTCGTCCGGGGTCGCGGCGTACTTGACGCCACCGGCCTTGCCACGGCCACCGGCCTTCACCTGGGCCTTGATCATCACCGGCTTGCCGATTTCCTCCGCGATGGCGCGGGCGTCCTCGGCCGTGTCCGTGACGCGGCCCTCGGACGAAGGCACTCCGTGCTTAACGAAGAGCTCCTTCGCCTGATATTCGAAGAGATCCATGTACTCACCGTCTCGTCTGCGTTGTGATGACAACGTCTTTGTTGGCGGCCCGACGTCGGAAGCGGGTCGGGTCGGACTCTAACCAGTCACATGGAGGGCCAATCGGCCACGTTCATCCTAAGTGGCGCAGGTCACCCGGCGTCGTTCGGAGCGGCAAAACCGCTGGCCAACACTACTGGCGAGTAGGTTGCTGACACCGCGCCAGGTAGAGGACGGAACCCGGGAGCGCGCCGGAATCTACTACAACTTGTCGTTGAACGACCTCTCAGGGGTGCCCATACCGCAGTGAGATATTCCGCGGGCCGAGCGTGATGAATCTCACATGTTTGTTACGGAAGCGGCGCACCGCTTGTCGCGGCTCAATCGTTTCGTTACCGTCAATGCGGTCGATGTCACAACACGGTCACGACTAGGAGGACGGCAAGCTTTGACGCAGCACAGCGCTCCGCAGACGGAGAGCCGCTCCGCATTCGACCGATCGACGCCGCTGGTCAAGCGGCTTTCGAGTTCCACCAGCTTCACGATGTGGCACCGCCGATGAACCACAGTTCCACCTTCGCTCCCACTGATCGCTCGCGGACGGGACATCGTTACCGCCCCGACGACGAGTCCTTCGCCCCGGCGAGCTACGCCGAGCCATCGTTCGACCCGCACTACGCCGGGTACGAGGCTCCGCAGGGCGAGTACGACTTGCAGGCCGCCGGCGCCGGATACGGCTTCGAGACCGAGTCGCCCGTCCACGACGGGGGCTACGACCAGCCGGTCCACGCGAACGCGGCCTCCGACAACTCCTGGGCCACGAACAACGCCTGGCCGCAACAAGATTGGGCCCAGCAAGAGGCCTGGTCCGATGGTGCGGCATGGAACTCCGGCCAGGCGTGGAACTCCGGCCAGGCGTGGAACTCCGGCCAGGCGTGGAACTCCGGCCAGGCGTGGGCCGAAGAGGAGACCTGGGCGCCCGACGAGCGAGCCTGGGTGTCCGACACCGGCTGCTGGGCTCCCGAGGAGTCCTGGGCGACCGAGACCGCCGAGCCCGAACCCGAGTCCGACGAGGAGCCGGGCGCACGTGCTCTTCCGACCGTCATCCCGGGGCGCCGTGCCACGAACAAGCGCGGTGGCGCGCACCGGGTGGCCGCGCCGCCCGCCGCGCTCAAGGGACGCGCCGCGGTGGCGGCCGTCGCCGCTGGCGCTGTCGTAGCGGCCGGACAGGCCGCGTTCGCCTCGCCCGACCAGCCCTCGCAGGCGGTCGACTACGAAGCCGCCGGACAGATCCACGAGATCGCCGCGCAGTCGATGAACGTTGCCGACCCGACGGCGGCGCCGGACTCACCGCAGGTGCTGAGCGTCTCCGCGCCGGCCAACCTCGATCAGTTCAACGACATCCTGCAAAAGGGCCAGAAGTACGCCGAGGACCTCGCCGCCCAGGAGGCCTCGAAGCTTCGGCCCCTGTTCACCAGGTTCGCCGCGGGCACTTTCACCTCCGGCTTCGGCGCCCGCTGGGGCGTGCAACACCTCGGCATCGACATCGCGGGCCCGATCGGCACCCCGATCTACGCCGTCGCCGACGCCACCGTGATCGAGGCCGGTCCCGCGTCGGGCTTCGGCATGTGGGTCCGCCTGCTGCACGACGACGGCACCGTCACCATCTACGGCCACATCGACACCGCCACGGTGTCGGCGGGCCAGCGTGTGCTCGCCGGTGACCAGATCGCCACGATCGGCAACCGCGGGTTCTCCACCGGCCCGCACTGCCACTTCGAGGTCTGGTTGAACGGCACCGACAAGGTCGACCCGCTGCCCTGGCTGGCCACCCGTGGCATCAGCCTCGGCCCGCAGCGCGACTGAGCGACGCCTTGACGCGTGCCTGACGCGCCTTCCCAGTCGGCTGGCAGCAACCCGGCGGACCATGGATCGCACAAGCCAGAGATGGATGTACGCTCCTCCGCTGTGTTCGCGCACGATGAATGCGGGTGCGAAACCGGTTACAGCACATAGCTGCTCGCAGCAGTCCGGCCAGCCCGTGCTCGCCCATCGCAGCGGGCTGCTCACCATGAACGCGGGCGCGCGGCCCGGCTTCGGGTGCGAAACTTCGCCGCGTGCGCGGTCGCCTCATCCGCTCGGTAATTGCAAGTCGCGAATCCGTAATGGCCCGGCGCGACCCCCTCTAGCGCGAGACTTCGCCCGCGCAGCCTGGCCAGCGCATTGTCGTTGAGTCGAGGTGTGTCGCGGTACATGACGATGCACACGATTCCCCCGCGGCAGACATCGGGTTAGCGTCGAGCCCATGGCACGACGTACAACGACGTACACACAATTCATCGCGTTGCCTGCTGAACGGATCTGGGAGGTACTCGCCGATCCGCCGCGATGGCCGGAATGGAACCCGGGGATCGCGTCGGTGCGGCTCGACAGTCCGATCGCAGTGGGCAGTACGGGAAGCTATGTGCCGCAGGGGCAGGCGCACCGCGCTTTGCACGGGCGCGCCGTGCTGCCGTTCATCGTCGCCGCTGTCCGGCCGGAACGGGAGCTGCGGATCGAGCAACCCGAACCGCTCGGGCGGATGCGGCTGACCTGGACGCTGACGCCGCGCGACGGCGGCGCCGAAATCACCCAGCGGTTGACCTTCCTCGGCGCGTCGGCCGGTATGGCCCGGCTGCTCGACGCCGCGTTCCTGGAAACCGATGTGCGGGTGTGTTTCGCCCGCTTGGCCCGCTCAGCCGGACTCGAGCCCGCCGCCGACGCGCTCACGGTGGTCATCCCGGGCGGCACCGGCGGGCTGGGCAGGCATGTCGCCGCCGACCTCACCTGTCGTGGGCATCGCGCCGTCATACTCACCCGCCGTCGCGATCCCCAGCTGCCGTTCGATCAAGCGGAGTGGGACGGCAAGTCGGTCGGCGAATGGGTTGCGGCACTCCGTAATCCAGGACGGACCGCGATCGTCAACCTCGCCGGGAAGCTGGTCGACTGCCGACCGACGCCGGAGGACATCGCCGAATTACGGGCCAGCCGAGTGGATTCCACCCGCGCTCTGGTTACCGCCGCCGCGACGCTGGACGCGCCGATCGACTACTGGGTGCAGGCGAGCACTACCGCGATCTGGTCCGATGCGGGCGAAACCCATTGCACCGAAAGCACTCCCCTGCCGATCGGGCTGCCGCAGATGACCGGCGTCGCCGAACCGTGGGAGCGCGCCTTCGACTCCGCCCGCGCGGCGCACTGGACGATTCTGCGCACCTCGATCGTGCTCGACGCACAAGCGCCCGCCCTGAAACGTCTCACTCAACTCACCAGAGCCGGGCTCGGCGGTCGAGTCGGGCCCGGCCAACAATGGTTCAGCTGGATCCACATCGAGGATTGGCTCGCGATCGTTCGCGCCGCACTCGGCCTCGATCCGGCGCTCGAACTGCCGAACGGAATCCTGGTAGCCGCCACCGATACACCGGTTCGCAACCGCGAGCTGATGCGCGTCCTCCGCAAGCGCCTGCACCGGCCGCCCGCGCCGCCGACCCCGGAATTCGTGCTGAAGCTAGGCGCGCTCCTCCTGCGCTCCGATCCGGCCCTCGGTCTGACCGGCCGTCACGCCAGATCGGAGGTACTGAAGGAGAAGGCAGGTTTCACCTTCCGCTACCCCACCCTCGACAAGGCGTTGGCAGACCTGCTGCCGCATTGACACCGCGAAACGGACCGGTCATGCGGCCTCTCCGGCAGGATGGTCCACGCCAGGGAAGTACGGACCGTATCGCTCACGTCTACGCAGCGTCGGAGCCCCCGGACTGCTCGCCTACGATGCGTCCCGGGGAGCCCACTTGGACCGGACAGCGGAAACGAACGCAGCCGCTCCGCCCCAGCCCGGATCGATGACGATTTCGTATTCGGTGCTGTCGAACGCGTCCAACTGAACCACAGTGGTGTGGTTCTCATCGGTCGCGACAATCCGGCCATCGATCATTTGATCAACACCGTGCGCGAACTGTTGGACTCCATCCCAATCGAATGCCACTGCACCGGCGGACACCATCTCCTGGAACTGTGCCCAGGCGGGACGAGTGATTCCGGTGGACATTCGACCGAACGTCCCGTCGAACTCCTCGACCACCCACCGCCAGTTGTTCGGCGGGAACAACTCGAGCAAATCACGCAGGGGGACCAGTGTGCGCTGGGAGGTCCACATGGGAATCGTTTCGCTGATCATCAGGCGTCCTCGACGGTACAAGCGGGCTACGTCGCGAAGGCTACGACCATACGAGCAAGCCGTCACCCGATTTACTGGCGCGGCAGTTCTGGGTGCCGCACCCAGTTCGGCATGCCGACGTGCGCCGAACCCATCCGGGCGGAGTTCACGGCCACTGGTCTGGGCTGGAGAGCGTTGAGCAACGGGCCGCTAGCAACGTACTGCGCGCTGTCACGTTGCCCTGCTGGCGAACAATTCCGGAGCGACCTTCCGCACCTTCCGCACAACCTTCGATGCGCGGTCCGAGGACACGGTGGACAGAATCGGCAGTGCGGGACGCCATAGCTTCGCCGCGTCCTCATGCCGTCCGAGACGCCACCGGATCAGCCCCGTCTCCGCGGCGGAAAGCGCGTGGATTCGCGTGTGCGTAACAGCGCTCCACATCGAATGCGACAGGAACAGGTACCGCTCGGCTTCAGCGTGGTCGCCCAAAGCGGCGAACGCTTTCGATGTCTGCCTGGCTACGCTCGCCTTATTCGGGCACCAGAGGGCTGCCCAGCGAGGCAACTCGGTGGTGATTTCCGCATCTATCCACGGCTCGGCCTCCCGCAACGTATTCCGCGCTGCTCGATGCTGCCCCGTTTCGGCATAGCAGCGCGCCAGCCCGACCAGGAACAAGGACATGGTGTCCGGGCCTACTTTGTCGCGCGCCACTGCCACTCCACGTTCGGCAAGCTCAGCGGCGTGCTGCGGCTGTCGTACATCGGTGGCATGTAACCCGAGCATGCGGAAGCAGAAACCGTCCTGCCCCGGAACTCCGGATTCCTCCGCGAGCCGCAACGCCGCGAGGAAATAGCGCTGCGCGATGCCGTCCTCACCGGCATCGTGCGCCTTGAAGCCTGCCAGGTAGGCCAACTCGGCGGCGGAACTGAACGCGGCGGAACGGACTGTCGAATCGGCGAACCTCGATCGCAGCAGGGACGCGACGTCGGTGCTCAGGAACTCCGCGACGGCGGTTCGGCCGATGCCGCCGCCCTTGACTTCGTCCATGCGCAAGAAGGCATCCGTGATTCCCTGGACGGCACGGACTTCCGGCATGCCTACGTGCGCGGATTCGTAGATGCGCATCAACCGGGCCACATCGGACTGTGACGCCAGCGCGGTCGCGGACAGCGCGGCGCTGTAGACGGATGTGCGCAGGAACGACCGCCGGTCGACGTCCCCTCGGCCCAACATACTGACCAGTGTGACAGGGTCGCATGTCATTTCGCCGCATGCGCGCAGGTAGGCGGCGACCACATCGGCTGAGGCGGCGCGCGTTCCGGTCTCCACATGACCCAGGTAGCTGCGCGAGAACGGTATGCGGGCAGCCAGTTCGGCCAGTGAGAGCCCCGCCGCCTGCCTGGCTGCTCGCAGACGTTCCCCGATGTCAGGAGCAAATCCCCCGTCCGTCCCCATGCGTGGATCGTATGCGGATCGGTAGACGCGCTGTAGCCATTTTCCCAGTCCAGAGCGAAGTTTTTCGCGCGACGCTGGCAGCCGCACCCACCCGGCGGGCGCGTCCCTCCGTTCCGAACGGACGCATCGCGAGCTGTGAGCGGCTCCGCGGTGACCATCACCCCGCCGGGTGGCGTGCGTCCACATGACGAGCGAGAACAGCAGGGGTGAACGCGATGGGGTTCAACTGGTGGCGAGACGGCGAGCAGGACGACATGTCGGCGCAAGCGATCATCGATCGCGTAGCCGCCGAGTGGCGCGCCGCACGCGAACGCGAACGGATCAGCGCCGAGCGGCCCGACGCCGGGCTGTGGCCTACCGGTTGGCCGCACGAAGCTCCCGAAACGCCGTTGAGCGTTCCGGAAGCGCATCAGACCATGCAACGGCACAGGGCATGCCGAGCCGATCAATGCCCGCGTAAGGCAGCGGCCCGGCAGACGCTCATCGAGGCCGGGCGGATGAAGCCGGACACCTCGCGAGAGCCGCGCTGACACGATCTCGAGGCGGGTCGTGCCGAGCTGTCGGGCTGGCGAATTTCGGCTGACTGGTGCGCGCTCCGCTCATCCCACGAGGAGCGCGGTATGGACGGAATGCCCGGACCACGGCGACGACAAGCGAAGTCCCTGGCTGAGCTACGGCGGCGGAAATCGACGCACCTGCTCCGTCGATGATCGGCGTTGCCTACGGCGCCGCCGTGATCGCGAGGGCGACCAACGCGACGACCTTGACGACCTCCAGGCCGATGTACCAATAGTGCGCGTGGGAGCGCGGCAGTTCCTCGCCCGCCAGCACGCGATCGGAGCGGCGTGAGAGCGGCGGGCGCACCACCACGATTTGAACGGCCAGCACTGCCGCGGCGACGCCCAGCCACGCCCACGTCGCCGCGCCGGGGCCGACGATCACTGCGGCGAGCACCAGCAGCACCGCGAGCACAGCCTCCACGGTGTTCAGCGCGCGGAACACGAGGCGGCCGATGCCGAGCCCCAGCGGCAGCGTGACCCCTGGGGCGCGGAACTTCAGCGGCGCTTCCAGGAACGAGATGGCCAGCACCATGCCGAGCCAGAGCATGGGCAGGAACCACAGGAGATGCTGTGCGATCGTATCCACGCGGCGGACGCTACCGGCGCGACACCGGCAAGGGCAGGGTCGAAAGGCCTACGCGGCTCATAGCTTGACCAACGTCCGGCTGTACTGCGGGATCAACCGGATCTTGCCCGCGGTGCCGAAGTCGATGGTCACCGTGGCCAGTGGGCCGAAGCCCTCCGCCGCGATCACGCGGCCGAGACCGTACTTGTCGTCGCTGACCCGATCCCCCACGGCGAGGACCAAATTCGTGTTGTTGCGGGTCGCGCCGCCGGGAGCGGGCCTGCGCGGACCGCGATCACGCAAGCCTGGACGCGGCTCCGCCCAGCCGTCGCCGCGGGTCCAGTCCCGATCCAGCCCGTCGTCGTCCCCGCCACGCCGCCGCAGACCCCTCGTCGCGGGTGAACCGGCGGGCTCGAGCCGGCGCCAATCGATGAGATGACCCGGAATTTCCTGCAGAAAACGCGATTCCGGGTTCGACACCGGCTGGCCCCAGCCGGAACGCACCACCGCCCGCGTCAGATACAGCCGCCGCCGGGCCCTGGTGATGCCGACGTAGGCGAGGCGGCGTTCCTCGGCCAGCTCGGTCGGATCACCGAGTGCGCGCATGTGCGGGAACTGCCCGTCTTCCCAACCCGTCACGAACACCACCGGGAATTCCAGCCCCTTGGCGGTGTGCAGCGTCATCATCGTGACCACCCCGGAGCCCTCGTCCGGAATCTGGTCGGTATCGGCCACCAGCGAGACCCGCTCGAGGAACGCGGCGAGCGAACCGGGATCCGGCTCGCCTTCGCCCACCTCGGGCAACAGCCCCTCCTGCCGGGCGGCCTCCGCGTTGTTGTGCGCCTCGGAGCTGAACTCGCGCGCGACGCTGACCAACTCGTTGAGGTTGTCCAGCCGGGCGCCGTCCTGCGGGTCGTCGGACGCCTCCAGCTCGGCGCGATAACCGGTGCGCTCGAGCACCGCGTCGACGACGTTGCCCAGGTCGGGGAAGTCGGACTCCGCTTGTTCGCCCGCGGCCCTGATGTCGTCGAGCAATTCCAGGAAGCCGGCGATGGCGCGCTGAGCGCGCGTGTTCAGCAGCGCCACTTTGCCTTCGGCGGCGTCGCGCAGGGCGGCGGCGAAACCGATCCCGCGTTGTTCGGCATGGACAGCCACGCAGGCTTCGGCTCGGTCACCGATGCCGCGGCGGGGCGTATTGAGGATGCGGCGCATGCTCACCGCGTCCTCCGGGTTCTCCAGCACGCGCAGGTAGGCGACCACGTCACGCACCTCTTTGCGCTCGTAGAAGCGGACACCGCCGACCACCTTGTAGGGCAGGCCCATCCGGATGAAGATCTCTTCCAGCGCGCGAGAGTTGTTGTTGGTGCGGTAGAACACCGCGACGTCGCCGTAGTTGGCCTCGCCCTGGTCGACCAGCCGGTCGATCTCGCGGGCGACGAAGGACGCCTCGTCGTGCTCGTTGTCGGCGACGTAACCGGTGATCAGGTCGCCTTCGCCGGAATCGGTCCACAGCTTCTTCTCGCGCCGGTTCTCGTTGCGCGAGATCACCGCGTTGGCGGCGGAGAGGATGTGCTGGGTGGAGCGGTAGTTCTGCTCCAGCAGAATGGTTTCGGCGTCGGGGAAGTCGCGCTCGAACTCCTCGATATTGCGGATCGTCGCGCCGCGGAAGGCGTAGATGGACTGATCGGCGTCACCCACCACACACAGTTCGCTCGGCGGCACCCGGTCCTCGTCGCCGCCTTCCACGTGGTGGCCGACCAGCTCGCGGACCAAGACGTACTGCGCGTGGTTGGTGTCCTGGTACTCGTCCACCAGCACGTGCCGGAACCGGCGGCGGTAGTACTCGGCGACCTGCGGGTGGTGCTGCAGCAGCGCCACGGTCTCGCCGATCAGGTCGTCGAAGTCCAGCGCGTTCGCCGAGCGCAGCCTGCGCTGATATTCGGTGTAGACCTTGGCCACCAGGCCGGGCAGCTCCGTGTCGTCCGATTCCGCGTCGGCGGTGGCGCGGGCCGGGTCGATGAGTTCGTTCTTGAGGTTCGAGATCGCCGTCGCGAGCAGGCGCGCCGAGTACTTCTTGGCGTCGATGTCCAGGTCGCGGCTGATCATGGTGAGCAGGCGCCGGGAATCGTCCGCGTCGTAGATCGAGAAGTTCGAGTTCAGGCCGGGCAGCAGCGCCGCCTGGGTCCGCAGGATGCGGACGCAACTGGAGTGGAACGTCGACACCCACATGGCGTTCGCCCGCGGGCCGACCAGCCCGGTCACCCGCTCCCGCATCTCCGCGGCGGCTTTGTTGGTGAATGTGATGGCCAGCACCTGGCCCGGCGTGACACCGCGGGCGGCCAGCAGGTAGGCGATGCGGCGGGTGAGCACGGCCGTCTTGCCCGAGCCCGCGCCCGCCACGATGAGCAGCGGGGATCCGGTGTGCACCACCGCCGCGCGCTGCTGTGGATTGAGGCTGTCGAGCAGGCGCTCGGCCTCCTCGGCGCGCCGCTGTTCCCGCTCGACGCGCTGCCGTTCGCGCTCGGCGTCCGTTGGCGGCGCCTCGGGAACGGAGGCAGGCTGCCGCCCCTCCGCCGCGTTACCGCCGGCGAGCTGCGGTTTCGATGTCGGATCCGGGTGCACGACCCGACCGCCCTGCGTCTTGGGAGCCACCGTGATGTCCATCGTCCATCCACGCTACCGGCGGGCACCGACAGAGATGAAGCCCCGGGTGACATCGGTATCGGTTCGGCGCCGGTCGACTGAACGGCGGGTGAACTCCCCCTGGTGGGAAGGGCGGGCGAAACGACCTGCGTTTCTCGCGACATTGCCAAACGTATACGTTTTGCATACCCCCCTACCCGTGGCACACTGGCGACATGCTCAGCGCTTTCGCAAGACATCCGATTCGGCTGCCAGCCGAACGCCGGGATCGCGGAGCCTGTACCTGAGCACGCCTTCTGGGGGGACAATACAAGGCCCCACCAGGTCTGTTTCACGGTGAAAGAACTGATCGGTAACGAGCCTTCGGCACCCGCCGATCCATGTTCTGACACGAGGAGATGAATGATGAGCACCCCTGCCACGACGACCGGGTCCGAATCCGCGCTGCCGCAGACCGAGGCCGAGATCGACAAGCTCCGCAAGGAGATCGACCGTCTCGACGCGGAGATCCTGGCCGCGATCAAGCGCCGGACGGAGATCTCCCGGATCATCGGCCGGACGCGCATGGCGTCAGGCGGGCCGCGCCTCGTGCACAGTCGCGAGATGAAGGTGCTGGAGCGCTTCAGCGAGCTCGGCCAAGAGGGCCACACCCTCGCCATGCTGCTGCTTCGCCTCGGCCGCGGTCGTCTCGGCCACTGATCTGACCCCAACGCGGCGCTCGCGAGACCGTCGCTTTCGAATAGACCGCCCCGGGCTATGCCACCCGGGGCGGTCACTTCATGTCCGCCCCCAGAGGAGCGCGGAAGGTTTTCAGACCGTCGGCTTGGTGGAAGGCGTCCACCGACGCTATCCGGGTTCGGCGGCCGGTCCATCACCTGAGGTGGAATCGTTCAGCGCCCGCAGGTCGGCCCTCAGCTCTGCTTCGAGCGGTTCGGCATGCGAGCGCATAACGGGATGCACATGGCGAAGATGCTCGAGGTCTTGACTCGTCCGTTCGATCGCGGCCGCTCGTTCCGCGGGGCTGCCCTCCGCCGCGATCGTGCGATTGGTCAGGACACGCCAATCCACTCCGGATTGGTCCAGCGCCTGTCGCAACGCCGGACTGGGTGACTGGTGCAACCCGATGAAATCTATGTCCGCGGTTGTGAGATCGAACATCTGGGCTTCGATGAAATGGCTGGCGCGAAAATCTGCTCCGAGATAGTCGCGGCCGATAGGAGCGAGATCGCGCACTCCGACGCCATAGGAATATTCCGACGGGTTGTCCAGGGGGGAGGGTATCGCCCGTTCCCTTTCCACCAGCGAGTCACCGAACGTGATGGTCGTTCGTGACCGGACCTCCGGCTTCAGGTAGATCTGATTGTCGCCGTAGTTCAGCTCCGACAACCCATCGATCATGCCGTCTTGGGAAGGACGCACTCCGTCCACGGCAACGTAGCCGTAGACGGGCGGGTTGTCGTGGACGTGCGGGCCGAACCACTCTTCTTCGGCATGAGCGCGAACGCCCACGGGGTTGCGGCTGCCCCTGATTCGCCCTTCCTCGAGAAGTGCCACGAGTTTGTCGTCGCGGACGCGGATGGCGAGCGGTTTCCCGTCGAGCGCGTCCTTCAGTTCACGCCGCATCTGCTCGCGTAGGTCGGCGCTGTCCCGGCCGAGAGAAGCCGCTGTTTCCTCGATTCTCCGGTCGATGATGGCGTATTGCTCCAGCCGGGACAGCCGACGGTTGGCTATGAAGTCATACAGGTCCTCGTCGGTCGGTCCGTTCTCGCCGAAACGTCGATTCAGTTCGGCTTCGAGTCTCTGTCCGGCCCGGCTCAGCGACGCTCGGTCCGGCGGCGGGGGGCACAGATCCCGCAAGGGACCGGCATCGCCACCTGCCGCGCGTCGGATCGCGAGCGCACCGTCGGCGTCCCCGTGCGTGTGCACATCGACGACTTCCCGGGAAGCGCGGGCCGCGCCTGTTTTCATGTCCGCGAGGCCCTCGGCTTCCCTCTTGGTCAGCCGTTTCAGATCGTCCACGGCCCGCAAGAAGGCTCTGACGATGCCGTTGCTCAATCAGGCGTCACCGGCACCCGCACCTTCTCACAATCAGCCCCTTCGCCGCCTCCTCGGACCTCAGGTAGAGGCTAGTGTCGATGATCGACGAAGTCGTCCCCCGGAAAGCAGGGGGGCTGCGCGGGTCGGCGCCGACAGGCCGGATTCGACCCTCAGCTGCGCGATCGATCGCCTTCAGTGGCGCGGAATCCGCGGCACGCTCTCACGTGAGCGCGATGTATTTGGTGGAGAGGTATTCCTCGATGCCCTCGGTGCCGCCCTCCCGGCCGAAGCCGGACTCCTTGACGCCGCCGAAGGGGGCGGCGGGGTCGGAGATGACGCCGCGGTTGACGCCCACCATGCCGGATTCCAAACCCTCGGCGATCCGCAGCGCGCGATCGAGGTCGCGGGTGTAGACGTAGCTGACCAGCCCGAATTCGGTGTCGTTGGCGGCGGCGAGCCCCTCTTCCTCGGTGTCGAAGCCGACGATCGGCGCGACCGGGCCGAAGACCTCCTCGCGCAGGATCCTGGCTTGCGGCGGGACGTCGCGCAGCACGGTGGCCGGGTAGTACCAGCCGGGGCCGTCGGGCGCCTTGCCGCCGATCAGCACCTGTGCGCCCTTCGCGACGGCGTCGTCGACCAATTCGCCGACCGTGCGCAGTTGCTCCTCGTTGATCAGCGGGCCCAGCGTCGTGTCCGGGTCGGCGCCCGGCCCGAGCCGCACACTGCTGGATATCGCCTCGACCAGCTTGGTGGTGAACTCCTCGAGCACGCTGTTGTGCACGTGGAAGCGATTGGCGGCGGTGCACGCCTCGCCGCCGTTGCGCAGTTTCGCCAACATCGCGCCCTGCACCGCGGCATCGACGTCGGCGTCGGCGAACACCACGAACGGCGCGTTCCCGCCGAGTTCCATCGAGGTGCGCAGCAACCGGTTCGCGGATTTCTCCACCAGCTTCTTGCCCACCTCGGTGGAGCCGGTGAAGGTGAGTTTGCGCAGCCGGGCGTCGTCGATCAACGGTTGGGTCACCGCGCCGGAGTGGCTGGAGGTGAGCACCGAAAGCACGCCGTCGGGCAGTCCCGCCTCGCTGCACAGCTTGCCGAGCAGCAGCATGGTCAGCGGCGTCGCCGAGGCGGGCTTGACGATCATCGTGCAGCCCGCCGCCAGCGCGGGGCCGATCTTGCGCGTCCCCATCGCGAGCGGAAAATTCCAGGGCGTGATCGCCAGACATGGGCCGACCGGCTGCTTGTGCACCATGATCCGGCCGGTGCCCGAAGGCGCGTGCAGATAGCGCCCGTGCACGCGGGCGGCCTCCTCGCTGAACCAGCGGAAGAATTCGGCGCCGTAGCGCACCTCGTTGCGGCTCTCCGGCAGCGCCTTGCCCATTTCCAGGGTCATCAGCAGGGCGAACTCCTCCGCGCTGGCGGTGATCCGCTCGAACACCGCGCGCAGGACCTCCCCGCGCTCCCTGGCGGGCGTGGCCGCCCACTCGTCCTGCACCGCGACGGCCGCGTCGAGCGCGCGCAGCGCGTCCTCCGGCGTCGCGTCCGCGACGTTCGCCAGCACCTCCCCGGTCGCCGGATTGTGCACCGGGAAGGTACCCGCACCGGTGGCGTCGACGGCCCGCCCTCCGATCCACAACTGCGTCGGCACGGATTCGAGAAGTTCACGTTCGGACACCATGCGGCCAGCCTATGCCGCGAGACCTCATCCTGGAACGGACGCGGACCCCGGATCGGACCCACGTCCACCGCATGGGCTCGCGCGTTGCGCCCTCGTGTGCACGGTCGGGGTAAGTCCGGTGTGGCAACGGGTGTCCACCTTCGACGCCGATTCGACCGACTTCCGCGCCCGCAGCCGTGCGCGCGGCGGTGCCTGCTTGTAGTCTCGGCGAACGTGAGCAGCGACATCACCGCGACGGCGGCATGGCGGAAACTGCACGATCACCACGGCACCGTCGCGGGACGACACCTGAGGGAGTTCTTCGCCGACGACCCGGCCCGGGGCAGCGAGCTGACCGTCCAGGTGGCGGACCTGCGCATCGACTACAGCAAGCACCGCGTGAACCGCGAAACCCTGCATCTGCTGGTGGAATTGGCGCGCGAGGCGGGCGTGCCCGATCGTCGCGACGCGATGTTCCGTGGCGAGCACATCAACACCTCCGAGGACCGCGCGGTCGGCCACGTCGCGCTGCGGTTGCCCGAAGGCGAGACCATGGTCATCGACGGCGTCGACGCGGGCGCCGAGGTGCACGAGGTGCTGCGGCGGATGGGCGAGTTCACCGACGCGCTGCGCTCCGGCGCGTGGCGGGGAGCGACCGGCGAGCGCATCACGACGGTGGTCAACATCGGCATCGGCGGATCGGATCTGGGTCCGGTCATGGTGCACCAGGCGCTGCGGCACTACGAGGACGCGGGCATCGGCGCCAGGTTCGTCTCCAACGTCGATCCCGCCGACCTGGTCGCGAAGCTGGCCGGGCTCGACCCGGCCACCACCCTGTTCATCGTCGCGTCCAAGACCTTCTCCACCCTGGAGACGCTCACCAACGCGACCGCGGCCCGGCGCTGGCTGGTCGCCGCGCTCGGTGAGGACGCCGTGGCCAAGCACTTCGTCGCGGTGTCCACCAATGCCGAGCGGGTCGCGAGGTTCGGGATCGACACCGCGAACATGTTCGGTTTCTGGGACTGGGTCGGCGGCCGCTACTCGGTGGACTCCGCGATCGGCCTGTCGGTGATGGCGACCGTCGGCAAGGAGCGCTTCGCGGAGTTCCTCGCCGGTATGCACGCGGTGGATCGGCACTTCGCCCAGGCGCCGCTGGAGGCGAACGCTCCGGTGCTGCTCGGCCTGCTCGGTGTCTGGTACTCGAATTTCTTCGGGGCGGAATCGCATGCGGTGCTGCCGTACTCGAACGATCTGGCCCGCTTTCCCGCCTACCTCCAGCAGTTGACCATGGAGTCGAACGGGAAGTCGGTCCGCGCCGACGGCACCCCGGTCTCCACCTCCACCGGCGAGATCTTCTGGGGCGAGCCGGGCACCAACGGCCAGCACGCCTTCTACCAATTGCTGCACCAGGGCACCCGCCTCATTCCGGCGGATTTCATCGGATTCGCCCAGCCCACCGACGATCTGGCGACCAGCGACGGCACCGGCAGCATGCACGACATCCTGATGAGCAATCTGTTCGCGCAGACCAAAGTGCTCGCCTTCGGGAAGACCGCGGAGGAGATCGCCGCCGAGGGCACCGATCCGGCGATCGTGCCGCACAAGGTGATGCCGGGCAACCGTCCCTCCACCACCATCCTCGCGCCGCGCCTCACCCCGTCGGTCGTCGGTCAGCTGATCGCGCTCTACGAGCATCAGGTGTTCGTGGAGGGCACGATCTGGGGCATCGACAGTTTCGACCAGTGGGGTGTCGAACTCGGCAAACAGCAGGCGCTCGCCTTGGCGCCGCTGCTCACGTCGGCGGAAGACCCCGAACCGCAGGACGACTCGTCGACCGATTCGCTCATTCGCTGGTACCGCGCCAATCGCTGATCGCGTGCGACGCTCGGCGCTAGTCGCCGCCGCCCGTCGGACGGTTGCGCTGCGCCTCGTTCAACTGCTGGATGATGTGTGAGGTCGATATCGCGATCAGGATGCCGATGACGCCCAGGTCGAAGGCGACCTGCACCATGGTGGCCACCTTCGCGGCGTCCCCCACCGCGTGCACGTCGCCGTAGCCGATCGTGCCCAGCGTGACCACCGTGTAGTAGAGCGCGTCGGTCCGCGTGTGCAGGCCCTCGAACTGGCCGGGTGCGCGCGATTCCAGCACGTAGTAGTACAGGGCGAAGAACGTGACGACGACACAGACCACGAGCAGCACGTCGTTGATGCGCCCGACGGTCGCGCGCGGATCCATGATGTACCGCCGGATGCGCCACCGGGCCAGCCAGATCAAGCCCGCGACGCCGACGACGAACGCGAGCAGCGCCGACACGCCGGACAACCGGCCCAGATGCAAAGCCTTCAGCGGCAGGAAGTAGTAGAACAGCAGAGCGCACACCACGGCCAGCAGGTTGTGCAAGGCACGCGACAACCTGCCGACTGCGCGATTCTCCGTCATTCCTCCATCATCGGCCCAGGTGGAGCGCAAGAGACGCCGCACGCGCCGGACGATGCGCGTTGCGATCCCAGGGATGCGTCGGCTACGAGATGCTCGGATCGACTGCTGATGCCCGGGGCGGACCGGCCACCGCATAGCCTCCCGCATGCCAGCGCAGCAAGAGGTCGGCGCGCTCGCGGGTGGTCGCGACCAGGTCAGCGTTGCGCAAGTCGCTGTGGTGCACTTTGTCGTGTGCCGCCGCGGGGGTGCGGCCACCGCGAATGTGCCGGTCCAGCAGGCGATTCGCGATCACGTCGCGCGCGGCGTCCAGGTACCAGCACTCGTCCAGCAATGGGCGAACCGCGGACCACCGCCGCGTCCCGAAGTCATCGAGCAGTAGGTAGTTGCCCTCGGTGAGGACGATGGACTGCCGGTCGAACACCACGCCACCGGGAACCGGGGCATCAATGGACCGGTCGAATGTGGGCCACGGCACCGGCTCGCCTACCGGCGTGGTGCGCAGGCGGCGCAGCTCCGAAACGTAACCGTCGACATCGAAAGTGTCCGGCTCACCCTTGCGCGCAGAGCTTCCTGCCGCCCGCAGGACGTCGTTGGACAGGTGGAACCCGTCCATGGGCGCGATTTCGGCGACCGCTCCGCCCGCCTCGGTATTGATCGCGTCGCGCAACGCGATCGACAAGGCGGATTTGCCCGCGCCGGGCGGCCCCGTGATGCCGAGCAGATACCTTCCCCGCGCGGCCCGATCCAGCACCCGCCGGACCAACCAGCTCAACGGTCTGTCGACGAACTGCCCTGCCACCGCCGCCACCCTACCGGCGGTCCACCGTTTCGGATCGCCACTTCCGCTGACCGGCGCTCGCGCCTCGCAAAGGTATCCACACTCGTCCACAGAGTGATGCCGCGCGCGCTTGCCCGGCTCCAGCTGGGCAAGGCGCGGATCACGCTCCAGGAGGGCGGGAGCGGAAGCGTATGCGGCGCGGGCTTGTCGCCGTGTCCGTTCGTGGCGCTGCCCCCGTGGTTCCGGTCCACGAGAACAACGCGGCGATCAGCGAAGGCGCTGGCGTACCTGGGCGGACAAGTCGGCCGCTCGGTCGCGCAGCGCTTCGGCGAACGCACCGCGCGAATCGGCGGCTCCGCGGTCGGCACGATGCGCGATGACCGTGCGCCGAACCGCGGCGGGGTGGTCGATGCGCAGCAGCGCGACGGTCGGCGGCAGCACGGGGACGGCGATGCCGGGGACCACCGTGATACCGAGTCCGGCCGCGACGAGACCGAGTTTGGCGAACCAATCACGCGCGACGAACGCGATGTCCGGCTCCCAGTCCGGGTCGCGCCAAGCACCGAGGAGGGTGGCGGACGGCTCCTGGCTGCCCGCGATCCATCGCTCATCGCGCAATACCTCGGGGGTCGCGCTGGTGGCGCCCGCGAGCGGATGCGTGGGCGGGACCGCGACCAGCAACGGATCGTCCACCAGGGGTTCGATCTCCACGCCGGAGGGCAAGGGGTCCGGCGCGGTCACCACGGCGAGGTCGAGGCGTCCGCGCGAGACGGCGGTGAGCAGTCTGGGACTGAGCCCCTCGCGCAGCGAGATCCGCACCTGCCGGTCACGGGTCGCGGAGATCGCCCCGGGCACCAAGGCGGCCATCGCGGTGGAGAACGCACCGACGCGCAGGCGGCCCGCCGGGCGCGCCGTGAGATGACGGATGTCGTGCCGGGCCTGCTCCAGTTCGCCGAGGATCACGTCCGCGTGCCGCAGCACGATCCGCCCCGCCTCGGTGGGCTGCACGCCGCGGGCGTGTCGCTCGAACAGCGCGCGGCCCGCCGCCCGCTCCATGAGCGCGATCTGCCTGGACACCGCGGACTGGGTGTAACCGAGGTTCTCCGCGGCCGTCGAGAAGGACCCGCAGGCGGCGGCTTCCCGCACCACGCGGAGACCAGAGACGGTGAAATCATCCATGCGTAATTCTCATACCACATATGCAAGACAGTCGCTTGTCGCATACCTTGGGCGGCCCTAGCGTCGTGGGCATGACCGCGCTCGACAACAAGAAGCTGCTCACCGACATCTTCGAGCAGATGTCCCTCGGCAACACCCGCGCACTCAGCGACGCCATGGCCGACGACTTCCGCTGGGTCTTCCCCGGCGACTGGTCCTGGAGCGGTACGTGGCAGCCGAAATCAGCTGTGCTGGAAGGACTCCTGCGTCCGCTGATGGCTCAGTTCACCGCATACCGCTCGGCCGCGGACACGATCGTCGCAGCCGACGACCGCGTCGTCGTGCAGGCCCGCGCCGAGGCCGTGACCACGCGCGGGGAGACCTACAACCAGACCTATTGCTTCGTCTTTCGGGTCGCCGACGGGAAGCTGCGCGAGGTGGTCGAGTACTGCGACACCGCGTTGGTCGAACGCGTGCTGACCCGCCCCGCCTGAGAGGCAGGACTCAGCCTCGCCAACCCGCGATGAGCAGGTCGGTGAGCCGGCCCAAATAGTCCGGCTCGATCGGAATTCCCACGATCATCAGCCGCCAATAAAGCGGTCCGGCGAGCATGTCCAGCGCCAGATCGAGGTTCAGATCCACGGGCAGCTCGCCACGGGCGATAGCCCGCCGCAGCATATCGGCGGCCCGCTCGCGCCGCGTGTCC
This sequence comes from Nocardia sp. NPDC051911, assembly GCF_040681035.1. Taxonomy (NCBI): domain Bacteria; kingdom Bacillati; phylum Actinomycetota; class Actinomycetes; order Mycobacteriales; family Nocardiaceae; genus Nocardia; species Nocardia sp. NPDC051911. Next base: position 53,795 of record NZ_JBFAXY010000009.1, on the reverse strand, counting down.
CGCGCACCGACCAGAAGCGACTGCGCCAGTGTCGGATTGCGCGATGCCTCCGCCAACAGATCGGGAATGACCCTGGCCGCCAACGGATGGGACAGCATGCCCGCCGCCGACTCCAGATAGGCCCGGACATCACCGCGCAGGGTGCCGGTGTCCGGAGTCTCGGCGGCCGCGACCGCCAGAGTCGAGGCGAGAGCGGTCACCATCTTCTCCTTCGATCGCCAACGCCGGTAGACCGTCGGCTTGCTGACGCCGGCCCGCCGCGCCACCGCCTCCATCGAGAGCCGGCCGTAGCCGACCTCCGCCAATTCGGCGAGCACCGCTTCGGTGATGGCCTCCGTCACCTGCGGTTGCATTACGGCGGCCCCGGCGGGACGGCGTCGTTCGGCTGTCATGCCCCCATCATGCCACGACGATACGGTTGCGTTTACACGTAGTTGTAATCTACGGTTTCAACGTCGATACGCCATCGTGTTGACGTAGTCGGATAGACGTAGGAGATTCCGGTGAAGTTCCTGTTCGATGACGAGTCCTTTGCCTTCGAGGCGCTGCGGACCGCCTGCTTCGCCGAGTTCGGCGGCGCCGATCTCGGCGAGGTGCTGGCTGTCGCACGCGCCGTTCCCGACGGTGACGAGGAGGCATGGTGCACACAGTGGACCGTCGCGGGAGACCGGGCGCGCGCGCTCGGAGGTAGACAGGCGCTGCTGCGCGCCTCGAACTACTACCGCACCGCCGAGTTCTTCCGCCGCGACGATCCGTTCGACGATCCCGTCGCGAAGGACCTGTTCGCACGGGCCCAGGACACCTTCGCCGAAGCCGCCCAACTCATGGACACGCCCGTTGAGGCAGTCGAGATCCCTTACCAGGACACCCATCTGCCCGGCCTGCTGTTCCTGGCCGACGACTCCGGCGCACCCCGGCCGACCATCATTCTCACCAGCGGCTTCGATTCCCCGGCCGAGGAGGCGTACTTCGCCCTCGCGGCCGCGGCACTGCCGCGCGGCTACAACGTCCTCGCCTACGACGGCCCCGGCCAGGGTGCCGCGTTGCGGCATCAGCGATTGTTCTTCCGCCCCGACTGGGAAGCGGTCCTCACCCCGGTCGTGGACTACGCGTTGACGCGGGCAGAAGTGGACGCCGAGCACGTCTACCTGTACGGCTACAGCCTGGGCGGCTTCCTGACCCCGCGGGCCGCCGCCTTCGAACACCGCGTCGCCGGGCTGATTCTCGACGGCGGCATCTACAGCTACTACGACGTGAACTTCGCGAGCATCCCGGCCGTCGCCGCCGAGTGGGTCATGGCAGGCCGCGATGACGTCGCGGATCCGGTCGCGCATCTGATGATGGCCAACCACACCGGCACACGGTGGGCGCTGCGCAACGGCCCGTGGTCCTTCGGCACCGCCACCATTTCCGAATACCTGCGCCGCACAAGGGAATACACCCTCGACGGCCTCGCCGATCGCATCACGGCGCCCACCCTCATCTTCGCCCCGGACAACGACCACTTCTTCGCGGGCCAGCCCGAGCGCCTACACCGCGAATTGACCTGCCCCACAACGTTGGTTCCCCTGCATAGTGTCGATGGCGCCGGGGAGCACTGCGCCTATGGCGCCCGTTCCACCCTGCTCCACCACATGTTCACCTGGCTCGACGCCCTCTGAGATCTGCGGCGCGGGGTCTCCTGGGCCGATTCGGACACCTCGCTTCCGGGGACCGCTTCACCCGAACCGGTCCCCGGTTGCTCGGCAAGCTCAGACGAATGCCCGTTCGATGATCGCGCCGGTGTCGACGCCGGTGGGCAGCGTGCCGAACGCGATGCCCCAGTCGTCGCCGAGCCGGGTCGCGCAGAACGCGTCGGCGACGGCGGGATGACCGTGCCGGACCAGCTGCGCGCCTTGCAGCACCAGCGCCATCAGCTCGACGACGCGCCTCGCGCGGTACTCGATGTCGTTGAGATCCGACAACTCCTTGCCGACCCGGGCGATCGCGTCGTCCAGGCGCGGATTCTCGCCCTTGGCGAGCGACACTTCGTTGAAGTACGCCTCGACCGTCTCCGGCTGACGCCCCATGGCACGCAGCGCGTCCAGCGCGGCGACATTGCCCGACCCCTCCCAGATCGACATCAGCGGCGCCTCCCGGTATAGCCGTGGCATACCGGATTCCTCGGCATATCCGTTGCCGCCGAAGCATTCCAGCGCCTCGGCCGCATGCGCGGGCGCCCGCTTGCACACCCAGTACTTGGTGACCGCGAGCGCGATGCGCCGCAGTGCCGCCTCGGCCGGATCGCCGCCCGCCCGGTCGGTGGCCCCGGCCAGCCGCATCATGACGGTGGTCGCGGCGTCGGACTCGATCACCAGGTCGGCCAGCACGTTGCGCATGGCGGGCTGGTCGATCAGCTCGGCGCCGAATACTTTCCGGTGCCGCGCGTGGTGCACGGCGTACACCGCGCCCGCCCGCATACCGGTCGCGGAGCCGATCACGCAGTCCAGCCTGGTCATGTTCACCATCTCGATGATGGTCTTGACGCCCGCGCCCTCCGCGCCGACCAGCCAGCCCGAGGCGTTCTCGTACTCGATCTCCGAAGAGGCATTGGACTTGTTGCCCAGCTTGTCCTTCAGTCGCTGGATGCGGATCGGGTTGCGGGTGCCGTCCGGCAACACCCGGGGCAGCAGGAAGCAGGACAGGCCGCCGGGCGCCTGCGCCAGGGTGAGGAACATGTCCGACATCGGCGCGGAGGTGAACCACTTGTGGCCGACGATCCGGTAGGAGCCGTCCGGCTGCGGCGTCGCGGTGGTCGTGTTGGCGCGCACGTCCGAGCCGCCCTGCTTCTCGGTCATCGACATGCCCGCGATCAGCCCGGCCTTGGTGGACGGCTCGCGCAACCCGAATTCGTAGACGCGGGAGCCGAGCAGCGGCTCGTATTTCGCCGCCAGTTCCCGGTTGTGCCGCAACGCGGGGACCACCGCGTAGGTCATCGAGATCGGGCACATGTGGCCCGCGTCGGCGGTGCCCCAGGTGTAGAACTTCGCCGCACGCGCCACGTGCGCGCCCGGCCGGTCGTCCAGCCACGGGGCGCCGTGCAGGCCGTGCTCGACGGCCACGCGCATCAGGTCGTGCCAGTGCGGATGGAACTCGACCTCGTCGATGCGGTGCCCGTAACGGTCGTGCGTGCGCAGCACCGGCGGGTATTCGTTGGCCAGCCTGCCCCACTCCTGCGCCTGCGCGCCGCCTGCGAGCGCGCCCAGTTCTCGCACTTCGGCTTCCGCCCAGCCCGCCCCTTCCCGGTGCAGGCCCTCGAGCAGCGCCGGATTTCGCGACACGTCGAACGGCACGATGTCGGGCACCTGGTTGAAGACTTCATGCGTCTGCATCTGACACTCCTGTTTCCAGCCGGGCGCCACCCGCGCCCGGGTCGTCGCGCACGCCGAGTGCGCGCATCGCGAAAGCGGTGAGTTCGGGGACGACCGATTCGCCGTGCGGCGCGTCGGCGAGCGGCCCGACCAGCACCTCGCCGATCGCGCCGACCAACGCGGCCGCGCTGATCCTCGGGTCCTGCGGCGGGATCTCGCCCCGCGCGATGCCCTCGGCCACCGCCGATTCGAAGGTCTCGGCGAACGCCCGCCGGAAGTGCAGGCGTTCACTGTCCACGGCCGCGTCGACCGGCTCGGCGAGCAGCACGTAGGCCAGGTTCGGGTTCTTCAGCGCGCGGCCCGCGAAGGTCTCCACGGCCGCGGTGACCCGCTCGACGGCCGTTCCGAGCGCGCCCGCCGCGGCCACGGCGGCGACCTCGCGGGCGACCACCTTCCGGAACACCGCCCGCACCAACGCGGACTTGCCGTCGAAGTTCTTGTAGACGGTGCCGGTGGCCAAGCCCGCCTCGGTCGCGACCGCCGCCATGGACAGCGCGGCGTAGCCGCCGCGCGAAAGCACCTTCGTCGCGGCCTGCACGATCAGCCCCGCCTGAGCGTCCAGGCGGGCCTGCACAGCGGGAGTTCTGCGGTAGGCCACCCAAGAAGTGAAGCACGAATTCATTTCTTCACACAAGGGTGCTTTTACGGCGTATGGTCGAGCGCGTGACGGTACTCATCGAACGCAACGGCCCCGTGACGACCGTGATCCTGCACCGGCCCGAAGCACGCAACGCCGTGGACGGGCCGACCGCCGCGGCGCTGGCCGACGCCTTCCGCGAGTTCGACGCCGACCCCGATGCGGCGGTCGCGGTGCTATGGGGCGACGGCGGCACCTTCTGCGCGGGAGCCGACCTGAAGGCACTCGGTACCGAGCGCTCCAACCGGGCCGCCGAGGACGGTGACGGCCCGATGGGACCGACCAGGATGCGGCTGTCCAAGCCGGTGATCGCCGCGGTCTCCGGCTACGCGGTGGCGGGCGGGCTCGAGCTCGCGTTGTGGTGCGATCTGCGGGTCGCCGAACAGGACAGCACGTTCGGCGTCTTCTGCCGCCGCTGGGGCGTCCCGCTGATCGACGGCGGCACTGTCCGGCTGCCGCAGATCATCGGCGCGGGCCGCGCCATGGACCTGGTGCTCACCGGCCGCGCGGTCGCCGCCGAGGAGGCGCTGCGAATCGGGCTGGTGAATCGCGTGGTGCCCACCGGCGAAGCCCGCCGCGCGGCGGAGGCGCTTGCCGCCGAACTGGCCGCGCTGCCGCAGACCTGCCTGCGCTCGGACCGGATGTCGATGCTGGAGCAGGAGGGGATGACCGAGGAGTCCGCGCTGCGCAACGAGTTCCGCCACGGGCTGACGGCGCTGGCCGACGGCGCGCTGGACGGCGCGCAGCGCTTCGCGGCCGGCGCGGGCCGGCACGGCGCTCGCGCCTGAGCCTCATGGGCCGGCTGAGCGTCGTCGACGAGATCTTCCTGCGTGGCCACCGGGGGCTCGGCACGCCGATCGCCTTGCAGGGGCTGTGGCGGACAGCCGACCGGGTGGACCCCGCACTGCTGGTGCGGGTGCACGAGGCGTTGCGGTCGGGCCCGTTGGGACGCAGAGTGGTTCGCCCGCGCGTGCCGGGAGCTCGCCGGGCCTGGCGGCCGAATGTCCGGGCGTATCCGATACGCCGCGCCGAGGGCGTCCTCCCGGTCACGAACCTGCTCGACTGGGCCGACGCGCAGGGCGCCGGGCTCGATCCGGAATACGGCCCGGGGTGGCGGCTTTCGACCGCGGCGCTGGATGACGGTGGTTCGGTCGTCTCCCTCACGTGCTCGCACGTGCTGGCCGACGGGCGCGCGCTGGTGCTCGCGGTGGACGACGCCCTGGGCGGCGCTCGGGTACGTCCGGCGGATCTCTCCGCACGGGAATCGGACTGGGCCGACGCCCGCCGCCAGTGGTCGATCGTCCTGCGCGGTACCGCGGCGGCGCTACGGCACGGAGTTCCGCGGCAACCCGCCGCGCCGAGCCGGGACGAGCGGACGCGCAGGGCCGACAACGCGACGCACAGCGCGATCCTGCAATGCCCGGCCGCGGAGTGGGATCGCGTGGCGGCGCGCGGCGGCGGCACGGCCAACAGCCTGTTCATCCACCTCGTCGCGAGCGTGCTCTGGGACAGCGGGTTTCCCGGCGACACGATCGAGACCAGTCTGCCCGTCGACACCCGCGACGAACCCCGCGTCGACAACGATCTCGCCATGACGCGCATCGCGATCACCCGCGCCGACACCCCGGCGACAATCCGCGCGCTGGCCCGTTCCGCCTATGAGCACCGCATGTCCGCGCCGAACGACATGCCCGAAGAACTCCTCCAGGTGATTCCGGACCGCTGGGCCTACGCACTGTCCAAAGGTGCGGGCGAACGGGACGTTCTGTGCTCCAATATCGGCACGCTCCCGGCCTCGTTGCTCGAACTCGGCCCACACCGCTGCACCGGCGTCGCCGCTCGCGCCATCCATCCCGGCCTCACCAGTTCGCGACTGCCCCGCACCCGACTCTCGGGCTACCTCTGCCGTATCGGCGACGATTACGTGCTGAGCTTGGTCTCGCTCGACCCGGAGCGGATCGAGTCCGCCGGTGTGCTGCGCGAACTGGCGGTGCGCGCGGCGAAATCCGCGGGCTTGCACGCATCCGCGTGGTGAATCCCGCGAACTGACGCGCCGAGCCACGGGCGCGCCCGCCGAGGGCGGGCATATCCACGGGCGCGCAGCCGACTCACGGATTTTCGCGCGGTGAGTTCAAACGACACGCGCAAAATTTCGGCGAACAGCGGTGAGTTTTGTCGACCTGGTATGAAATCCGATAGTTTCGCTCGCCGGTCACGGCGATTCGCGCGAATGCCGACGACCGCGATCGGTCGGGTCGGCCGACTCGCCGTGTCGGCAGGATCACCGTCGTCGGCGGCACTGCCCGATAAAGTCTGCGGCGTATGCCGAGCGAGGGCCGCGACGACCCATTTGCCGTGCAAGTCCGTTTCGCGCAAGAAGTTCCGATTCCATCGATACTCGACTGGAGCATGATGAACCGAAGGCATTCGCGTACTCTCGCCGCGATCATCGCGGTGGTGGTGACCGCTACCGGCGCTTTCGCTGTTTCCGATTCCGCAGCGGGCGCCGCGCCAGGAGAGATCAACGCCGGTGGACTGCATCTGATCGCGTCGGCGAACGCCAACAACTTCGCGGCCGCCGGTGACATCGCGCCGGGAATTCCGTTCGTGCACTCGGTGCGGGTGTCCGGAGACTTCTCGGTGTCTCTCGACGGCCCCACGGCGCTGCGCGGCGGAGAGATCGCCGTCGGATATCTGGTCGGCTGCGCGGTCGACATCTCCAACGGCATCTCGATCGGTATCTCACCCAGCGTCGGAATCAACGCCGGGATCGCGCCCTCCTTCGGCCTGGAGGGGTCCCTTACCTGGGAGGCGCCCTCCTTGCAGATGAACATGCCCGATCAGCACATGATGATGCCCTCCCTGCAACTGATGGCGCCGCCGAGCGTCAGCGTCGGCGCCGCCGTCGCCATCCAGCCCAGTATCGGCGTCGAGGCGGGCGTCGCCGGCGAACTCGCGGTGAATCTGGCCCCCGGTTCGGTCACGGCGGCGGTGGTCGGCGCGGCGGAAATCGACGGGGAATCCGAATTCCCTTACACTTTCGCGCACACGAATACCCCGTTGAATGTCAGCGGTTGCCTTTCACCGGCCTCGGCCATGCCTTTTGTCACCGTACGGGCCGATTCGAAAAGGGCAACCGCGCAAACGACCGGCTATGGTGCCCCGTTCTGGTTCTGACCGTCGCGCCGCACCAATCCGTCCAGCAGCGTGCGCAGCCCCCAGTCGAACTGCGCGTCCGAGATCCACTGCGCCAGCACGGCGGCACTCGCCCGGGTGCGCGGCCAACGATCACCGTCGACGGTGTCGAACGCGGCCGCGCGCCCGGCGATCCGCTCGGATTCCGGCGCCAGCGGTGGTCTTCCGTCGGTTTCCGCGACTTCCATGGCGAGCGAGCCGATGACCTGGACCATCAGGGCGTAGGCCGCGCGGGCGCAGTTCTCCTCGGAGAGGCCGGTTCTGGCCAGACAGTTCAGCAACGCCTCCCCTACGTCTCGTGCGGCGTCGCCGTCCATGGGCGCGCTCATCATCAATCCCGCCACCGCGGGATGTCTCCGCACCTCGGTTCGTAGTCCACGGGCGAATTCCAGGACGGCCGCGCGGGGTTCGACGCCCGGGTCGGCGAGCACGGCGACCGGCACCGCTGCGAGCACCCGTTCGACCACCGCGCGCTCCAGGTCGGCCCGGCTCGCGACGTAGGTGTAGACCGCGTTCGGATTCACGCCCAGCCGAGTCGCGACCGATCGGATCGACACCGCGGCGACACCGCCCTCGTCCATGAGTTCCATGGCGGCATCGACGATCTGCGTGTCGCTGAACGCCCGTCGCTCGGGCCTGGTCCTGCGTTCTCCTGGTGTTGACTTCGCCGTTGCCACGCGGTTGACTGTACCCCGTACAGCTACCTGTACCCCGTACAGCCAGAATTGAGACGCCATGCCCGCACGCCCCTGGCCCGCCATCGCCCTGCTGGTGGCCGCGCCGATCACCCTGAACGTCGCCTTCGCCGGACTCGGCTCGGCCTTCGACTATCCGCACGTGTTACGCGAACCCGCGGCCGAAGTGCTCACCCTGTTCCGGCACAACCAAAGCGCCGTCGTCGCCTGGTTCGTCGTGCTGGCCGTCGCAGCCGCCGCACTGGCGCCGCTGGCGGTTCTGATCGGCAAGCTGGACCGCACACCGGCCATGCGCGCCGCCGTCGCGGCGGGCGTCGCGGCCGCCGCCGTGCAGGCGATCGGCTTGCTGCGCTGGCCCGTCGCGGTTCCGGCGCTGGCGGCGCGGGCCGCCGAGGAAGGCCCCGGCTCCTCGGCCGTGCGCACTTTCGAGGTGCTGGGCGCGGCGCTCGGCACCGGCCTCGGCGAGACGGCCGGATACACCCTCACCGCCGCGTGGACGGCCCTGGTCGCCATCGCGTTGCGGCACAGAATGCCCGCGGCGTGGAGCGTGCTCGGTTACGTCTGCGCCGTCCTGGTGCTCAGCGGAGTACTCGTCCCGCTGGACATCCCGCTCATGGCGCAGACCAACTTCGTGGGCTATGTGCTGTGGAGCATCTGGCTGCTGGCCTTCGCGGCGCTGCTCGCCTGCCGCCCAGCCGCCTCGGCGGCCCGCGACGAGTCCACGCCCGCGCAGCCGATCGACGCGCCGCACCCGCTGTGACGCGCACGAAAACGCGAGCGGCCGTTCACGCTCAGCGGTCGATCTCGCCGCCACCTCCGGACTCGTGCTCGTCGTCCACACCCCACAAGTGGTCAGCGGACGGAGGCCGCGCGCTCCAGGACGTCCGCGGGGACCGGGACGCCGGAGTCCAGGTCCGTGGAGTCGATCGGGGCGCCCCACATCTGGCGCAGCGGGAGGACACCGGCCCACACGCCGCCGTTGTCGATGTCCGACGGGTCGTCCTTCGGGCCGCCCGCACGGACCTTCACCGATGCCTCGGTGAGGTCGAGAGCGAGCACCTTCGTGGCGGCGAGTTCCTTCTTGCTCGGGGGCCGCACGCGCGACCATGCGCCCGGTGCGGCGTGCTCGACGATCACGCGCAGCCCGTGCAGGCGTTCGTCGTGCTCGGTCACCTCCCGCGCCCGGCCGAGCACGACCGCGGAGCGGTAGTTCATCGAGAAATGCATGGCCGAACGCGCGTAGACCACGCCGTCGACCAAGGTCACCGCCACCGAGATGTCGGCGGCGAGCGCCGCGCGCAGGTTTCCCGCGCCGGTGGAGCCGTGCAGGTAGAGCGTGTCGCCGTCGCGGCCGTAGGCGGTCGGCAACACGACCGGCGTGCCGCCGAGCAGCACACCGAAGTGGCAGATCAGCCCGGCGTCGAGCACCGCGTCCAAGTCGGCGCGATCGGTGCGGGCACGGTCGGTCAGCCGGGTCGGCGTGCTGCGCGGCGTCGGCGAGAGGGGAGCCCGTGGGCTGACTGTTTCGGTCATGAACCCAGCATCGATCCGCTAATGGCATTATCAAAGTGCCAATTCAAATGATTCTCAGCAGTCCACTTCGAGGAGGAGCCGTGCTGGACGACCTTCCCCTCGACCTCGATCGCGACCTGGCGCGACCGCTGTCGGTGCAGATCGCCGACCAACTGCGCCGCGCGGCGACCAGCGGGCCGCTGCGCGGCGGCGACCGGTTGCCGTCCACTCGCGCGCTGGCCGGGCGGCTCGGCGTGAGCCGCACAGTGGTCGCCGCCGCCTACGACCAATTGCACGCGGAGGGCTGGCTCGACGGCAGACGCGGCTCCGGAACCTACTTGACGACCGCACCGGCCGCCGCGCCCGCGCGCACCGACGCCGTGGACGACACCGACGCCGCGCCGCAGCTGTTCGACCTCGGCCCCGGTGCGCCGTGCGTCGACGCCATCGATCCCGCCGCATGGCGCCGCGCCTGGCGCGCCGCGGCGGACCACTCCCCGCTCGTGCGCAAGGACCGCGCGGGCGAACCGGAGTTCCGCACGGCGGTCACCGAGCATCTGCTGCGCCACCGCGGGATCGGCGCGGGCAGCGACACCGTGCTGCTCGCGACGGCGGGAACCAGTTCCGCCGTAGGCGAATTGGCCGTGGCGCTGCTGCGGCCGGGCGATGCCGTCGCCATGGAGGATCCCGGCTATCAGCGCGCCGCAGGGGCATTCGCGGCGGCCGGTCTCGAGGTCGTCCCGGTTCCCGTCGACGCGCACGGACTGCGCGTCGACGCGCTGCCGTCCCGGATCAAAGCGGTGTACTGCACTCCGGCGCATCAATTCCCACTCGGCGCGCGGATGCCCGCGGCGCGACGGGTCGAGCTGGTGGAGCATGCGCGCCGCTCCGGGATCTTGGTCATCGAGGACGACTACGACGGCGAATTGCGCTACGACACCGCGCCGCTGCCGCTGCTGGCCACCATGGCTCCGGACGTCGTCGTCCACCTGGGCACGACTAGCAAGATCCTGTCCCCCAGTCTCGGTGTCGGCTGGTTGCTCGCCGCTCCGGAGATAGCCGGGGCGGTGCTCGCCCACCGCGAGCGCACCGGCACCGGCCCGAGCACGGCGGGCCAGCGCGTGCTCGCCGCTTTCGCCGCACACGGTGATCTGGCCAGGCACCTGCGCAGGCTGCGCCGCATGCTGCCGCCGCGCCGGGCGCTGGCGGTGACCGAACTGCGCCGCCGCGGACTCGGCGTGCTCGGCGACGACGCGGGTTCGCACGTCGTCGTGCCGGTGGAGTCGGCCGAGGACGAGCTGCGCGTGGTCGCGGAAGGCCTGGCGCACGGTGTCGCGCTGGACGGGTTGGCCAGACATCACCTCGGATCGCGCCGGGACCACTTCGGCGTCGCGCTCGGCTACACGGCGCTGTCCTGGCCGGAACTCGCCGCGGCCGTCCCGAAGGCCGCCGCGTGCCTCGCCCGGCCGTAGCATGGTCGGGGTCAGCGAACAGGCCCGGAGGCGGCAGCGCAGCGTGATCACGCGGAGCCCCGCACCTGCCGGAAAGGACGGACCATGAGCGAACAGGACATCTTGGCGCGGATCAAGGAACTGGTCGACCAGGAGCACCAGCTGCGCTCGCAGGCGACTCGCGGCGAATTGGACCCGAGGACCGAACGCCAGCGCCTGGCCGAACTGGAAGTGATGCTGGATCAGGCCTGGGACCTGCTCCGTCACCGCCGGGCGCGGATCGATCAGGGCCAATCCCCGGACGCGGTCCAAGCCAATACGGTCTCGCAGGTCGAGGGCTACCTGCAGTAGGCGCGGCGATGTCGAGCACACCAGCCGACTACGACGTCATCGTGATCGGTGGCGGACCGGCGGGCGAGAACGCCGCCGCCTACGCCGTCGCGGGCAGCGACCGCACGGCCGCCATCGTGGAGCGTGAACTCATCGGTGGCGAATGTTCCTATTGGGCCTGCATCCCGAGCAAAGCGCTGTTGCGACCGGGCCACGTCCTGGCGGCCGCGCGGGCGATGCCGGGCGTTTCGGCCACCGGCCTCGACGTCGAGGCGGTGCTGCGGCGGCGCGACGCCTTCGTGCACGACCATGACGATTCCGCCCAGGTCGACTGGGCGCGCGGCAACCACATCGACGTCGTTCGCGGCACCGGCCGCCTGACCGGCACGCGCTCGGTCGAGGTCGACGGGCGGCAGTTGCGCGCCCGGCATGCCGTGGTGCTCGCCACCGGCACCACCGCGAACGTGCCCGATGTGCCCGGCCTGCGCGCCGCGCTGCCGTGGACCTCCCGCGACGCCACCAATCTGCACGAGGTCCCGCGCCGGGTCGCCGTGGTCGGCGGCGGCGTGGTGGCCAGTGAGGCGGCGACCTGGCTGGCCGCGCTCGGGGCCGAGGTCACCCTGCTGGTGCGCGGCTCGGCGCTGCTGGCCGCCAACGAGCCGTTCGCGGGCGAACGGGTGGCGGCGGCGCTGACCGACGCGGGCGTGCGAGTGCGTTTCCGCACCGAGCCCACCTCCGTCGAGCGCCCGGTCGCGAAGGACACCGGTGAAGGCCGGATCCACGGCGGTTCCGTCACGGTCCGGTTGCGGGGTCCCGAAGGCGAGTCGGCGCTGGAGGTGGACGAGATCGTGGTGGCGGCCGGGCGCGCACCGGCCACGAAAGGGCTGGGCTTGGACGCGGTCGGGCTGTCCGACGGTTACATCGCGGTCGACGACCACCTCACCGCGCGCGATGTCGAGGGCGAGTGGCTGTATGTGGTCGGCGACCTCAACCACCGCGCCGCGCTCACCCACATGGGCAAGTACCAGGGCCGGGTGTGCGGCGACGTGATCGCCGCGCGGGCCGAGGGCAAGCCGCTGGAGGATCCGCGGTTCGTGGCGAGTTCCGATCACGGCAAGGTGCCGCAAGTGGTGTTCACCGCGCCGGAGGTCGCGGCGGTCGGCCTGACCGAGGCGGCGGCCAGGGACGCGGGGCACTCGGTGGAGACCGTCGAACTCGACATCGAGGTGGCCGGGTCGGCGTTGTCCCGGGACGACTACGCGGGCCACGCGAAACTGGTGATCGACCGCGCCACCGACACGCTGCTCGGCGCCACCTTCGTGGGCCCCGACGTGGGCGAGCAATTGCACGCGGCGACGATCGCCGTGGTCGGCGGGGTGCCGCTGCCCACCCTCTGGCACGCCGTGCCAGCTTTCCCGGCGGTCAGCGAGTTCTGGCTGCGCCTGTTGGAGGCGCGGCGCGCGTAGCTACCATTTGAAAATGGTGGCAACAATGGATATCGCGACCGCCGACGGAGTCGTCCGCGGTCGCAGGGGCCGCCGCGTCCTGCGCTGGCGGTCCATTCCCTACGCGGCTCCTCCCATCGGAGACCTGCGGTTTCGCGCTCCGCAGCCGGTCGAACCCTGGTCCGGCGTTCGGGCGGCGACGGACTTCACCTCCGCGGCGATGCAGCATCGCTCCGGGGCGCGGATCGGGCCGCGCGCCTATCAGCCGACCAGCGAGGACGCGTTGACACTCAATGTCACCGTGCCCGCGACACCGGCGGCGAGCCCGCGCCCGGTGCTGGTGTTCATCCACGGCGGCGGCTATCTCATCGGAACCTCCGCGCTCGGGCTGTACTCCGGCGCGCGACTGGCGCTGCGTGGCGATGTGGTGGTGGTCTCGCTGAACTACCGGCTGGGTGCGTTCGGCTACGTCGACTTCAGCGAATTCGGCACCGCGCAGGAACCGTTCGACTCCAACCTCGGCTTGCGTGACCAGCTCGCCGCATTGGAGTGGGTGCGCACCAATATCGCGGCCTTCGGCGGCGATCCGGGCAACGTGACGATCTTCGGCGAGTCGGCCGGGGCGCATGCCGTACTCGGTCTCCTGGCCACACCGAAAGCCAAAGGGCTTTTCCATCAGGCCATTTCCCAGAGCCCACCCGCGGACTGGGCAGTGACGGCCGAGGAAGCCCGCGGCTTCGCGCGCCGCTGCGTCGCCGCGCTTGGCGCGACGCCGGACACCGCGCACACCGCCCTGCGCACCGCAGGCGCCAACGACATCCGCCGCGCGGTCGACCGCACCATCGGCCAGGTGGTGCGGGAACAGCCCGGCGCCTTTCCGGTGTGCCCGGTGGTGGACGGCGAGTTCCTGCCGGTTTCCCCGGTCGACGCGATCACCGACGGCTCCGCGCACCGGGTGCCGCTGATCATCGGCACCAACCGCGACGAGGGCACGCTGTTCGCCAGGTTCGCCGACGAACTGCCCACCACCCCGGACCGGCTGCGCTCGGCGCTCGGTAACTCCACCGAGGCGGAGTCCAGGATCAAGGCGGCGTATTCCGGCTATCCGCAGCCGAAGGCCGCGGTGCGGGCGGGTGGCGACTACACCTTCTGGCGTCCTTCGGTGACGGTCATGGAAGGTCACAGCAGGCACGCGCCTACCTACGCCTACCGTTACGACTTCGCCCCGCGCGCCCTGCAACTCGCCGGGATCGGCGCCACGCACGCGACCGATCTCATTCCGGTCTTCGGCGTGACGGATACGCCGATCGGCCGGGCCTTCACCGCCGCGGGCGGCAAACGCGGATTGCGGGCGGTCACCGAACAGTTCCAGGACAACTGGCTGGCTTTCGCGCGCACCGGAACTCCGCTGCCGTCCTGGCCCGCTTACACGGAGGCCCGCAGGTCCACCCTGATCATCGACTACCCCACGCGCGTGGAACACGACCCCGACCGGGAGAAACGACTCGCCTGGCAGGGCGTGCGGGTCCCGACGCTGACCTGAGCCGGGCCGCTACTTCAGCAAGCGCGACATCCGCCGGTCCGCGAGGATCTTGCCGCCGGTCTGACAGGTCGGGCAGTACTGGAAGGACCGTTCGGCGTAGGAGACTTCGCGGACCGTGTCGCCGCAGACCGGGCAGGGTTGCCCGGTCCGCGCGTGCACCCGCATACCGGAGCGCTTCTCGCCTTTGAGGCGGGCGGCGTCCTGTCCGACCGAGCGCCGCACCGCGTCGGTGAGCACGGTGCGCATGGCGGTGTACAGCTCGGCCGCCTTGTCCGCCGGAAGGGTCTTGGTGTTCGCGAACGGCGAGATCCGCGCCGTATGCAGGATCTCGTCGGAGTAGGCGTTGCCGACGCCCGCCAGCAGCGCCTGGTCCACGAGCGCGGTCTTGATCCGCTGGGACGTGCCGTGCAGGATCTCGGCGAACTGCGCCTCGGTCACCTCCAGCGCGTCGGGGCCCAGGCGCGCGATACCGGGCACCGCCTTCGGGTCCGCCACCACGTACACCGCGAGCCGCTTCTTCGTGCCGGCCTCGGTGAGGTCGAACGCTGGTGTCGCCCCTTCGGGCGTGAAGAAGTGCACCCGCAGCGCCAGCGGGCTCTTGCCGCCCGGCTTGGGCGGCGTCGGGCTCGGCTCATCGATCCAGCGCAGCCATCCACCCCGCGACAGGTGCGTGACCAGCCACAGCCCGTCGCATTCCATGCCGAGGAATTTGCCCCAGCGCCCCGCGCCGGTGACGTCTCGACCGGACAGTGCGGTGACCGGGGGCTCGAACGTCTTGACGGCGCTCAACGCGGCCACGTCGACGCGGCCGACCACGGCGCCGACCGCATGCTCCCGGAGGAACTGAGCCAACGCCTCCACTTCCGGTAGCTCAGGCACGGGGTTCAGACTACCCAGCCCTACCGACAACCTGCCCCGGTTCGCACACGGCAGCGGGCGGCTCACTCCCCGCGGCGCAGCAGATAGATGTCCATGATCCAGCCCTTCCGGTCGCGCAGCTCGGCGCGGCGGCGCACGATCTCCTCGCTCACCTCCGACAGCGGCCCCTCGATCAACGTCTCGTCCGGCATGCCGAGGTAGGCGCCCCACCAGATGTGCGCGTCGGGGGCCGAAATCGTGGTGAACGAGCAGTCGCCGTCCAGCATCACCAAGGCGTTCTCCGCGCCGAGTCCCTCGTCGCGCAGGCGACGGCCGGTGGTGATGCGTACCGGCTCACCGATGCCGTGCAGCACGATCCGATGCCGGGCGGCCAGGGCCTGCGCGCTGGTGATGCCGGGAATCACCTCGTAGTCGAAACGCACCACGCCGCGGGCGAGCACCCGCTCGATCATCCGCAGCGTGCTGTCGTAGAGCGCGGGATCACCCCAGACCAGGATGCCGCCGACGCCGTCGGCCGCGGCGAACGCCGATTCCAGCAGTGCCGAGCGGCGATCGTGCCAGTCGTCGACCACGTCCACGTAGTCGGCGGGCGTACGGTCCCGCGGCGGATCGGCGATCGGCACGATCCGGTACGGCCGATCCATGTGTTCGGCCAAGATCGCCGTCCGCACGTCGACCAGTTCCCGCTTGGCCTCCCCCTTGCCGATGACGAAGAACGTCTCGACCTGCCGCATCGCCTTGACCGCCTGCACGGTGACCTGGTCGGGGTCGC
The DNA here is from genome assembly GCF_040681035.1 of Nocardia sp. NPDC051911. Lineage (NCBI taxonomy): Bacteria > Bacillati > Actinomycetota > Actinomycetes > Mycobacteriales > Nocardiaceae > Nocardia > Nocardia sp. NPDC051911. The sequence continues at coordinate 37,926 of NZ_JBFAXY010000009.1, read as the reverse complement.
CTGCACCGATGCCGATCACGTAGAGCTTGCGCATGGGCTCGAGCTTGCCAGGGCCGCGGCGGGCCACCGTCGTCAGGCGTGGCCAGGGACGCGCCCGATCGGCTCGCCGAGTGTGCGAGCACGAAGACTAGAGTTGCCAGACGTGGCTCATGACGCGCTCGATCCGGCATCGGCTCCCGACACCCAGTACGAGGACCTGTTGCGACTGGTGCTGACGTCCGGCACGAAGAAAGCCGACCGCACCGGCACCGGAACGCGCAGCGTCTTCGGCCACCAGTTGCGCTACGACCTCGCGGCGGGCTTCCCGCTGATCACCACGAAGAAGGTCCACCTCAAGTCGATCGTCTACGAGTTGCTGTGGTTCCTGCGCGGCGACTCCAACATCGGCTGGCTGCGCGAGCACGGCGTCTCCATCTGGGACGAATGGGCCGACGCCCACGGCGAACTCGGCCCGGTCTACGGCGTGCAATGGCGATCGTGGCCCGCGCCGGACGGAACGCACATCGACCAGATCTCCCAGGTGCTGCACACGCTGCGCACCAACCCCGACTCCCGGCGCATCATCGTCTCGGCGTGGAACGTCGCCGACCTGGACAAGATGGCGCTGGCGCCCTGCCACGCGTTCTTCCAGTTCCACGTGGCCGACGGGAAGCTGTCCTGCCAGCTCTACCAGCGCAGCGCCGACCTGTTCCTCGGCGTGCCGTTCAACATCGCCAGCTACGCCCTGCTCACCCACATGGTCGCCCAGCAGACCGAGCTGGCGCCCGGTGACTTCATCTGGACCGGCGGGGACTGCCACATCTACGACAACCACCTGGACCAGGTCGCCGAGCAACTCGCCCGCGACCCCTACCCGTTCCCCACGCTGCGGCTGCATCCCGCGCCGACGCTGTTCGACTACCGCTACGAGGACGTCGAGGTGATCGACTACCGGCACCATCCGGCCATCAAGGCCCCGGTGGCGGTGTGAGCGAGCGGACGGTCGGGCTGATCTGGGCGCAGACCCTGGACGGGGTGATCGGGTCCGGCAACACCATCCCCTGGCGGCTGCCGGAGGACATGGCGCACTTCAAGGACGTCACCTGGGGACATCCCGTGGTGATGGGCCGACGGACCTGGGATTCGCTGCCGCCGCGGTTCCGGCCGCTGGCCGGGCGGCGCAATATCGTGGTGACCAGACAGCCGGACTGGTCGGCCGAAGGCGCCGAGCGGGCGTCATCGGTGCCGGAGGCGCTGGCCAAGTGCGCCCCGGACGCGGTCTGGGTGGCCGGTGGCGGCGAGATCTACCGCGCCGCACTCGAGTTCGCGACCGACCTGCGCGTCACCGAGATCGATACCGCGGTCGAGGGCGACGCCTTCGCGCCGTCGATCGGACCGCAGTGGCGGCCCGACGACCCGGAGCCGTGGCGCACCTCGGCCACCGGCCTGCGCTACCGCATCCGGCACTACACCCGGCGGCCCGCCTAGCGCGCCACGCCAAGAGGCTCCGCGAACGCCGCCCCCACGGGCGGGGACGGTCGAACCCGGCCCGCGCCGCGACGGACTCGGGCATACTCCTCGATATGCGGGCGGCCGGACCCGCGTCCGGTCGCCCGCCTCGAGCCGTTGCCACCAGCCCGGCACCGGCTGTGGTGCTCTGCGAAAGGCGGTCCATGGAAAAGAAATCGCTGACTGCGGTAGCGCGCCAGCAACTGAAGCTGGCCGCCCTCGCCACGAGCGGGCGCAGTTCACAGACAATCTATGGCGGCCACACGCATACGCTGCGGCAAACGGTGGTCGGCCTGACGGCCGGGCACAGCCTGGCCGAACACGACAACACCGGCGAAGCCACGTTGCAGGTGCTCAGCGGCACCCTGGTGCTGCTCAGCGGCGCCAACGAATGGAAAGGCTCCGAGGGCGACCTGATCGTGATACCCAAGGCGCGCCACAGCGTCAAGGCGATCGACGACGTCGCGTTCCTGCTGACGGTGGCGATGTAGCCACCACGATGCGGGTCCGTAGCCCGGCCGGACCGGTCGGGCATTAGGGTGTCGATCATGGGTGAGCCGCAGCCGATCCTCGAACCGCTCACACCGTCCGCGATCTTCTTGGTCGCCACGATCGACGAGGGTGGCGAAGCGACGGTCCGCGACCTGCTCGCCGATATCACCGGCCTGCGCCGCTCGGTGGGCTTCCGCCTGCCGGGCGCGAACCTCACCTGCGTCACCTCGATCGGCTCCGACGCATGGGACCGCCTGTTCGCCGGCCCGAAACCGGCTGAGCTGCATCCGTTCCCCGGTTACGTCGGCGCACGCCACACCGCGCCCGCGACGCCGGGCGACCTGCTGTTCCACATCAAGTCCGAGGTGCAGGACGCCTGTTTCGAGCTGGCCATGGCGATCGGCGATCGGCTGGCCGGTGCGGGAACGATCGTGGACGAGACGGTCGGCTTCCGTTACTTCGAGCAGCGCGATCTGCTCGGTTTCGTGGACGGCACGGAGAATCCGGAGGGTCGCGCGGCCTACGCGGCGGCGCTGGTGGGCGAGGAGGACCCGGACTTCACCGGCGGCAGCTACGTGATCGTGCAGAAGTACACGCACCCGCTGGCGGACTGGCGCGCGCTGTCGGTGGAAGAGCAAGAGCGCGTCATCGGCCGCACCAAACTGGACGACTTCGAACTCCCCGACGAGATCAAGCCGGCCGACTCGCACGTCGAGGTCAACACGCTGATCGATCCGGACGGCACCGAACGCCAAATCCTGCGCGGCAACATGCCCTTCGGCAGCGTGCGCGAGGGCGTGTTCGGCACCTACTACATCGCCTACGCGGCCACGCCGAGCGTCACCGAACGCATGCTCACCCGGATGTTCCTCGGCACCGACGAGGCCGCTTACGACCGCATCCTGGATTTCTCCGTCGCCCACACCGGCACCTCGTTCTTCGCACCCACCGTCGATTTCCTCGACGATCTGCCGCCTGCGCCGTGGGAGGCGGCGGAATCCGCGGTGTCCGTGGACACCGACGGCGCTGGTCCCGCAGATCCGCCCGGCATCGCCGCGCCCGCGGGCGACGGCGCCCTCGGTATCGGCTCGTTGAAAAGGAGCATCCGGTCATGAACAACCTCCATCGCGAACTAGCGCCGATCACCTCCGAGGCGTGGGCGGCCATCGAGGAGGAGGCGACGCGCACGTTCAAGCGGCACATCGCGGGCCGGCGCGTCGTCGACCTGTCCGGCCCGCACGGCGTCGACTACTCGGCGGTGGGCACCGGGCACACCTCGGCGATCGATTCGCCGGACGCCGGGGTGTTCGCCCGTCAGCGGGTGGTCGCGCCGCTGGTCGAACTGCGGGTGCCGTTCACGCTCTCCCGCGAGGAACTCGATAACGTGGAGCGCGGCGCGCAGGACGCCGACCTGGACCCGGTGAAGGACGCCGCGAAGAAGATGGCGTTCGCCGAGGACCGGGCGATCTTCGAGGGCTATACGGCCGCGCACATCACCGGCATCCGCGCCAGCTCGTCCAACGATCCGATCACGCTGCCCAGCGACACCCGTCTGGTCCCCGAGTCGATCGCGCAGGCGTTGACCGCGCTGCGGCTTGCCGGTGTCGACGGACCGTACTCGGTGCTGCTCAGCGCCGATCTGTACACCGCGGTCAGCGAGACCTCCGACCACGGCCACATGATCCGCACGCATATCGAGCGCCTCATCCCGGAAGGGGAGATCATCTGGGCGCCCGCCATCGACGGCGCGATCGTGCTCACCACGCGCGGCGGCGACTTCGATCTGCGCATCGGCCAGGACCTGTCCATCGGCTACCTGACGCACGACAGCACGTCGGTGCAGCTGTACTTCCAGCAGAGCCTGACGTTCCTGGTGTACACGGCCGAGGCCGCGGTCCCGCTGACCCTCTGAGCGCCGGTCACATCTGGGAACGGCCAGGTGCGCGGCCGGAGCGCGAGACGGTACGGTGGCCGGATATGCGCCATGAACAGGTAGGTGAGATGACAACGGTGCGGGCGGGTGTCGTTCCGACGCAGCGCGCCGTGTTCTACAGCGTGCTCGGCATCCTTGCCACCGTCACGATCTGCGGTTCGTTCGTCGCCGCGTTCGGGGTGAACCGGGTGTTCACCGGCCTGCTGGCCGGAGCGGTCGTCGGTATCGCGGTGCTGGTCGCCCTGTTCACCCGGGACGCCGTCGTGCTCACCGATCACGCCATCTACCGGCGCAAGCCGTGGACGATCTCCCGCATCTCGTGGGACCGCGTGGTGGCCGGGCGCTTCACCCTGGACGAGCGCGCCCGATGGTCGCTGGCGCTGGACCTCATCGGCGGCGACGAACCCCACGGCGAACTGGTGCTGTTGTCCATTCCCCCGGTGGTCCGCCCGGTCGCGGGAGCGTACGACCTGCGCAAACGCGACCAGGTGACGGAGATCCGGGCGATACTGCGCCACAAGCGGATTCCGGTGACGGTGCTGCCGCAGATCGCGGGGGCGTTGCAGGAGCATTGGCAGATCGCGCCGCCGACGCACTGAGGTTGGCGACCGGTCGATAGATCTGGGACGTCCAATATCCTCGGCGGCACCGACCCTTCACGCCCCCACCAGGAGCCGAATACGTTCCCGCCGCCCCCGGGGTCACAGGGACGGTGAAGACCAGGTTCAGTTCGTGGTGGGAGGCGTCGGCATCAGTAGGTCCAGTTCGTGCCGGTGCCTCGGTACTTCTCAACGGAGATGGGCTCGGAACCCGGCTTCATGTGGTCGAGGTAGAGCCGTCCGTACAAGTGGTCGACCTCGTGAGCGACCAGGCGCGCAACGCCGCGATCGAACACGGTGATCCGGGTGTCGCCGTCGATATTGGTGTGCTCCACGTGGATGGTCAACGGGCGCGGTACCCGCCCGCGCAGGTCGAAGAAACTCAAGCATCCTTCGTATTGCTCGTCTTCCCCGCTGGTTTCGACGATGCGTGGATTGAACAGGGTGATGACGTCTCCCATGGGGGTTCGCACGATCGCTGCGGCACGGCTGATGCCGATCTGGGGCGCGGCGATGCCCATTCCCTTGCCGAATACGTGAGCCTGGGCTACACGTTCGGCGGCTGAATTAAGTTCGGCCACGACGCGGCGCGCGTCTTCGGCTTCGGCCGGCAGATCGAACGGGCGCGCGACCTGGCGCAGAATCTCGTCACCTTCCTGCGCGATGCCCAGGCCAGCCATGACCTTGCTCGGTGGGGTGCGTTCGTCGTCGCTGCGTCCGCGGAAGTCCCATTCGAGGCGGTAGCGCGCATGCAGCGGCGGATCATCGGTGGACCAGGCATAGATGTGGCGTTCCTGGTCCACTTGATGGGAAATGGGTGTGCGGAACGGCTGACCTTCGGCCGCCATCGAGGTCTGGAGCCCCCAGACCGAGGGCTCGAGCGCGGCGGGGAAGTCCAACCGCACCGACAGGCGATTGGTAGGTAGGCGGACCGCGCGCTGAAACCAGTTGCCCCAGTGAGCCTCTGAGACGGTGTACTCGTACTCGATCCAGCAGGCATGGCCGGGGTAGAGCGGAAAGTGGCGGCCACCATCGAGTTCGCTGAACATCAGCCAAACTTCCTTGAACGCATCGCGGTCATGGTGCGCGGTCCAGGCCATGGGCTCGGCGCGGTGTTCGCCGTGCCAGGCATGCAAGTCGATCTCGTCCCAGGTCAGTGGGTGTTCCTGATAGAGCTGGTTGGATCGCTCGGGGTCGCCGGGGTGGCGGTCGACCGAGATCCGGATCAGATAGCGGGTGATCGGTTCGGAGCCGCCGTTGATCAGGCGCCGCCGTTGGCGCAGCCGGTAGGTGTGCCCGTCGAAGGACAAGCTCGCATCGTCGTGATCAACCACCAGTGACCCGGCAGCGTCGCTGAGATCGACAGCGGCCGGACGGGTGACGGCGGAGCGGTAGGCGCGGAACTCCTCGAACGCGGCGCGCAGTGCCCCACCGGCTTGAAGGGCCGACTCGGCGCAGGCGGCGAACTCTCGGGATGGCTTCTCGGTGCCGGATTCGATCTTGGACACATACGGGCGGCTGTAGCCGAGTTTGGCGGCCAGCGCCCGGCGTGACAGGCCACGGACATCGCGCCAGCGGCGCAACTCGAGCGCGAAGGCATTGACCTGCGTCACGGCATTGTCGGGCGAGGTTTCGGCCGGGGTCACTGTCGTGCTCCTGTTCGCGCGGGGTGTGCATGTGCGTGAGTACCCCGTGAGTATGCGCCCACTCTGACGAAACACCCTGCATCCATGGGGAAATTGCACACCCAGCGACCCGCCTCCGGCTTGACCCGTTGATTGCCCTGGGGTGGTTCGCGGCCAATACGATTCGGGGAGGCACAACATGAGCAGAGTCCTGGTGACCGGGGGCGCGGGTTTCATCGGCTCGCACTACGTCCGGCATCTACTCGGCCACGATGACGTCGAGCAGGTCACTGTGCTCGACGCACTCACTTACGCCGGGCACGCGGAGAACCTCGGCGCCGCGATGCTCTCGCCGCGGCTGCGTCTGGTTACCGGCGATATCGGTGACTCCGCCCTCGTGGACGAGTTGGCGGCTTCACACGACGAAATCGTCCACCTGGCCGCGGAGTCGCACGTCGATCACTCCTTCGCTCAGGCCGCGCGGTTCATCGCCACGAATGTGGCAGGCACGCAGACGGTTATCGATGCCGCCCTCCGACATCGGATCACCAAGGTGGTGCATGTGTCCACCGATGAGGTGTACGGGCCCGCACTTGAAGGTGCCGCGAGCGAGGATGCCCCGCTGGCGCCGACCGTGCCGTACGCGGCGAGCAAGGCCGCTGCGGACCTGATCGCGTTGTCCTACTACCGGACTCACGGCGTGCCGGTGTGTGTGACTCGCTCGTCGAACAACTACGGCCCGCATCAGCACCCGGAAAAGATCATCCCTGCCCACATCACCTCGTTGTTGCACGGAACCAAGATCGTGCTGCACGGCGACGGACAGCATGTGCGGAACTGGCTGCATGTCGCCGACAACTGCGCGGGCCTGGAGCTCGTGCGCCGCCACGGCACTCCGGGGCAGGTCTACAACCTGGGTGGTGGAACCGATTTGACCAACGAAGCCCTCACCGGGCTGATCTTGGCCGCGATGGGCGCGGACTGGGATCGCGTCATCCGGGTACCCGATCGCCGCTGCAACGACCGCCGCTACGCGATGACCTGGGACAAGATCGCGCGGCTGGGATACCGGCCCCGGCTCAGCATCGAAGACGGGCTAGCCGAGACCATCGCTTGGTATCGCGCCAATGCCGACCTGTGGGCGCCGATGCTGGCCGCCCGCACCGGCGCCGGTGTCCAGCGGTGAGCGAGGCACGGGTCCTGGTCACCGGTGTCGGCGGCCAGCCCGGTTTCGACGTGGCGCGGCGCCTGCGTCAGCTCGGCGCGACGGTCATCGGCGTCGACGCTGACCCGCTGGCCAACGGGTTCCTACTGGACGGGATCGAACCGCGGCTGGGCCCGCATGTCGAGGACCCCCACTACGGGCCGGCATTGATGAAGCTGTGCGACACCGAGGCCGTCGACGCGGTTGCCCCCACCGTCGAAGCTGAGCTGCCTGCGCTTATCGAGATGACCGCCGGAATGTACGCGCTGGGCACGCGGACCTGGCTGCCACCGAGTTCGGCAGTCACCGCCTGCCGGGACAAAGCCACCTTCGCCGAGGCACTCGCGGCGGTCGGCGTCGCACACCCGGCAACGTGGCTGCCCGAACAGCTCGAAGACGCGCCCTCCGGTGGGGAGTTCGTCGTCAAACCCCGTCGGGGCCAGGGATCACGTGGCGTCCTGGCTTGTCGGGGCCGTGACCGAGCGCGCGCGGCCTGCCTGCTGATCGAGGACCCGATCGTGCAAACCCGGATCATCGGCACCGAATTCACCGCGGACTGTCTCGTCGGCGACGACGGCCGAGCTGGTGTCATCCTGCGGTGGCGGCTGCTGACCAAAGGCGGGCTGTCGATCGTGACCAGCACCTTCACCGACCCCGACATCAATGCCCTCGTGCGCGCCACCCTAGTCGCGGTCGGAATCCGCGGGTGGTGTTGCGTGCAGGGTTTCGCTACCGATACCGGCCCGCAGATCACCGAGGTCAACGCACGGCCCGCCGGTGCGTTTCTGGCCTCCGAAGCCGCCGGCGCCGACCTGACGGGCCAATACCTTGCTGCCCTGCTCGGTGGGCCGATCGACTACGACCGACTCACCTACCGCCCCGGGGTGAGGCTCACCAAATACGTCGACACCCTCGCCGTTGTCACCACCACAGGAGACCGTGATGCTCACGCCGACTGACTCTCCGGCCGTCGCCCGCAACGCCGCCCCGTACCTGCACGGCCCGGAAACTGCTGCCCTCGCCGCCGCGCTGGAGGCCGGCCAGTACGGGCACAACACCGAAACCGAACTCTTCGAGCAGGAACTGGCCGCGTTCCTCGGCGTCGCCGACGTCGTCACGACCCATCGCGGCACCGCAGCCCTGCACATGGCGTTGATGGCAGTTGGGATATGGCGCGGCGACGAAGTCGTGGTCCCCTCCCAAACGTTCTGCGCCACCATTCACGCCATCCGCGCCGCCGGCGGAGTGCCGCGCTTCGCCGACATCGACCCCGCCACCCAATGCGTCACCCCCGAAACCGTCGAGGCCGCGATCACCGTCAACACCCGCGCGGTGCTCCCGGTGTTCTACGGCGGCCGCGCTGTCGACCTGACCGAACTCCGGCTGGCCGAACGGGGAATAGCCGTGGTCGAAGACGCTGCCCACGCCTTCGGCTCCCGACACCATGATGGGCGCCGGGTCGGTGCGACCGGCCAGCTCACCTGCTTCTCGTTCGGCCCGATCAAGAACATCACCTCGATCGAGGGCGGCGCGGTGGTGGCCCGCGACCGCCGCGAAGCCGAACGGCTGCGTACCATGCGGACACTCGGCATCCGCGCCACACAGCTGACCCGCATTCGCACCACCGACTACCGCGTCAACGGATTCGGTCTGCCGTATCACCTGTCCGCCGTGCACGCCGCGGTCGGCCGAGTTCAACTGGCTCACTTCGACCACGTCATCGATCGGCGAATGGCCCTATGGCGCAGCTACGCTCGCGCGCTCGCCGACCTCGAGGAGGTGCGTCTCGTCGACGTCGATATAGACCACACGGTGCCCTTCAACCTGGTCGTGCGAGTGCGTGACCGTGACCAGGTGTTCGCGCGGATGAAGGCGGCCGGCATCGGGGTCGGTGTGCACTACCCGCCCAACCACACCCAGCCTGCCTTCGAGCGCTGGCACCGCCGTCTGCCTGCCACCGAGCACTCCGCGGCGGAGTTGCTGTCGTTGCCGTTTCACCTCGCCATGACCGACACCGACGTCACCACCGTCGTGACGGCACTGGCTGGCGCGCCGTAACCCGCAGCTACCTGACCGGCTCGCCGATGGCGACGGCGCGCACCAACCCAGCTAGGCGCTGTCCCGCATCCGGGCGCCCCAACTCCCGCGCGGCCTTGCCCAGCCGGGCGCGGGCGTCCGGATCAGTCAGCAGCCCGACGACGGCCGCGCCGACACGCTCCCCGGTAACCGCGCCCGACACCGTGATCGCGGCCCCGGCCTCGGCGAGTAGCCGCGCCGCCCGCACCTGCTCGCCACCGGCCGACGACGCCAGTGGGATCAGCACCGCGGGTTTACCCAACGCGGTCAACTCGGCGATCGTGCCTGCGCCAGCACGGCACACCACCACCTCAGCCAACGCCAACGCATCCGCCATCCCCGCACCGTCGATGAAGTCGGTGACGTAGTACCGACCGGCCAGCTCGCCAGGCAACGCGGCCGCCGTCTGCCGCAACGCTGCAAGGTCCGCAGCGCCGGCCTGGTGAATCACGTTGGTCTGACCCAACAGCGACTTCAGCACCCCGACGACAGCGGTATTGACTTGGTGGGCGCCCTGCGCACCGCCGGTGACCAGCACGGTCGGCAGCCCCCGGTCGAACCCGCGCCCGAACCGGTCCAACGCCGCAGGACCACTGCCAGCGAGTACCGCCTCACGGACCGGGTTGCCGGTGACCACCGCGCGTACGGCCACCCGCGGCGGCAACACCGCGACAGTCGCTTCGGAGGTCACCGCCACCGCGGTCGCGGCCCGCGCCAACACCCGGTTCGCCAGGCCCAGCCCAACCGTCTGCTCATGCACTACCAACGGAACCCGCAGAACGCCAGCAGCCATACCGACCGGCACGGCCACATAGCCGCCCGTGGTCAGTACGACATCCGGAGCGAACGCGCGCAACCGGCGCACCGCCTGCGCCACACCGACCGGTACCCGCGCCATGTCGACGGCATTGGCGCGGGTCAACATCCGTAGCGGGTTGCGGTCCCGGCGCAGCTTTCCCACTGCCACCCCGGTGAAATCGATATCGTCGGCAGCCGCGGTCCGCTGTTCGAGCGAGTCCGCCTGCCCGAACCACCGCACCTGCACCTGATCTGCACCGGCGCGCAGTTCTCGCGCAACAGAGAGCGCAGGGAAAACGTGCCCTCCGGTACCACCACCCGCTATCGCTACCCGCACGACGCCGCCTTCCATGATCGGGCTCTCACAACGCGCTCGAGTCTGCCACCAGGTAGGCCGTTCAATCGGAGCTGGCCCGGCCCCTCACAAGCGCGTATATGTCCGGGCGGCGTAGCTTTGCTCCAGACACGAGTCTTCTGGGCAGGCCGCCATTGCAGTAGTTGCGGCAGATAGTCATTCGACGGGCTGCGTCTCAGCGAAGGGGCGGGGCTTCCGTTTCGTCTATGAGCGCTCGAACTCGCCATCGACAACGACGGCGGTAAACGTGTCCCACTCGCCTGGGGTGAAGATCAGCGCCGGGCCGGTCGGATTTTTGGAGTCACGAACGCCAACCATGCCTCCGTCAAGGTGTGCGACCTCCACACATTCGCCGCTGTCCCCCGAACTGTGGCGTGATTTGAACCACTTCGCCCCCGTCAGGTCGACTTCAGCGTTCACTGTCATAACTCCTAGCCATCTCTCGCAATAGTGTGCGGCTCGAACGAGCATCCATCGTCGCCCCGATCAGCGCGCGAAACGTGTGCCGACAGCGTTGCACGTCCTCGCGCTTCTCGAGATACGTATCCCCCGTGTAGCTCTCGGCGTAGATGACCGAAGGTTCTACCGGCTTTCCTTGTGAGTCCTTCGGGAAGGTCATCGCGATGAATGGGGTAACCAGCCTGCCAATCGGCAAGCCAGCTTGTTGCCTGAGTATGCGCAGCTCGATGTTGTCGAGCGTACTCATGTCCGCAGCGTGCCTGCACTGATCAGCCATCACCTGCCCGTCGCCAATGATTGTCCGCAGTGCGTTCTCATGGATCACGGCGGTGAGCTTGCATGGGTTCCGGGGCCGCGTGAGCAGATGCTGACGTCGCGCCAGAACTGCCGCCAGCCGTTCCAATCCCTCGTCCGGAACTCGCGGCTGTTTGGCTCGGTTCATGGCCTGCGCGTAGTCGTGGGTCTGGAGAAGACCGGGAAAGATCAGCGGCTGAAACATATCCAATTCACTTGCCGCGGATTCTAATTCGACATACGTGTTGAACTTCGGGTCCAGCAAGTCACTGTACGTTCGCAGCCAGGACCGGACCGGAGCCTGTCCTGCAAGTTCCTTCCACGCCACAAGGTCTTCCTCGTCGACCCCGTACAGTCCGCCCAGGGCGTCAAGGTCGGTCACCCTGACCTTCTTGTTGCGGCCGTTCTCCAGTCTGCTGATGGTTGCGTTACCCCAGCCGAGTGTCCGCGCTGCCACTTCCAGACTCAGACCCGCCGCCGTCCGCGCCTCTCGAAGCAAACGGCCCAACTGTCGACGCGGCAGACTGGTTTCGGCGTCCTCTGGCCCGTCGTCTTCTTCGTTCACCCCTTGCGACCCCCTTCCGCTCTGCGATGCAGCTTCATTTCGCAACGGAAGGAGGATAACTCGATCAGCGGAAGACTTGGTGCGCTTTCGCGCGGGTTTCGTGAACCGAACAAGTCGCGTACCGAACGTCGACCCTTCACAACATCCTGTTCGCATGGCGAATAATGCGCTCCCACATCGAAACCCCTTCCTCTCGCGGCCTGCCACGCCGTTGGCCGATGTCCCTGCCGATGTTCTCGAGCGGTTTCTGAGCGCCCTACATGAGTGGCAATCCGAGCAGATCCACACCGCCCAGCCTGTCCAAAAGATCTGAAACGGATGGAAACCATACCTTTCGGGGACACACCCCGGTCTCGCTGCCACTTTTACCGGCGCATGTGTGATTTGCCCGCTGTAATCGACCCACCCGAGCTGGGGCGCATCATCATGCGCGCGTCGTACGTTGGAGCGTTGACCATGCCCGCTCCGTTAGGGCGAGCCGTCAGGCAAGTCATGCAGCGCCGCCGGGATGCCATGGGGCCGATTGTGGCGCATCCTCGCTCGAACAGGTGGACCTACATTGTGCGGCCCGATTTTCCAGACGACACCGAGCTTTTCGCGGAGATGTTCCGGCTCGACGTGTCGATTGTCCGGGAGGGCGGCACTGTGGCACTGCCGTCACCCACAGTTGAGTCCGGCGCTGTCAGGCATTGGATAGAGACACCCCGGGACAGGTACCGTCCGTCCGGAATGGTTGTGGTCGAGTCCATTCGGGCGTGTGTCGGTCCGGGTAGGCGATGACCGGAAGCGAGACGCGATGACTTCTCCGCTGCCGAACGATCCTGATGTGCATCTGTCCGTCTTCCTGCACGGCGTCCGGCTCGACTTCACGGCCTGCCTTACTGCCGCGTTGACGTTCATCGAAGACCACCGGAAACGCCACTACGTCGACGCGGCGCACATACTCCCTGATAGCGCCGAGGGCTGGCCTAGGTTACCGAACGAGAAGTTGTACTTGGAGCGATGAGGTTCTTGTCCCGTGACCGGTGTACGCGCGACACTGACCTGTTCGGGCCATGACGAGAAGGAGCTGGGCGTGGGGAATGACGAGCAGTTGACCATGGATCTCGGCGTACCCGTCGAGCAGACCGAATGGGGTAAATGGGTCGACCCGGACCGCCGCGCGGCGCAGGTCCAGAAGTTCATGGACTATGCAGGAATCCGTGAGATTCCTTCGGAGCCGTGGCCGGAAGACTCGGCGGAGGTTGAGCGGCTCGATTCGGTGATTGCCGAGCTGTTCCCGGATTTGGTTACCGCGATGGCTCCGGAGAACGCCGACATTGCTGACGCCTTCATATGTTTCCTGGGCGAACTTTTCATCAGGTTCGCAGGCGCACACTGGGAGGACTACCAATGGTTCGGTCGCGATAAGGCATTCTACGATCACATCAATCCACTGCTCGAATACGGATTCGACACCGACGGTGACACCGCGTACGGCTTGATGAAACTCATGATCGAGGACTACGACCCGGCCGATGGCGGGATGTTCTCCGGTATGGCGGAGATGTTGCGGGAATTCGCAGAAGAATACTCGTCGTCACACAACGGCAAGTAGCCGAGAACTCCTTACTCGAGTATTTCCAGAATTCGGGGGTGGATGCTGTCATGCCTGATGAGTACGACAGAATCCGAGAACAATTCGACAATCCAGCTCGCGGGCGGATTTTCGAGAACGGCATAGAACACCTTTTCAATGACCGTCAGAACGGTTATGTGCAGCAGCCGGACCGGTAAAATACATCACTGGGTCCACGGCATTACGACAAAGCCAGAGCCGACGAGCAAGGCCGGATTCACGCCATCGAGGACAAATCGGGCCAGACAGGCAGTAAGAACGATCTCCGGGAGCTGCAGAAGGACCGGGAGCTGCTCGCGAAACGCGAGATCGAATCTCTCCTGATTCGGACCGTCGCGGGTGAGCAGATGTCGCCGAAGTACCAGAAGTTGCTGGCCGCGCTGAAGCAAGAATTCGGCAACAGGGTGATTCACCAACAGTTGACGCGGGAACAGGCTCTTGCGGCATTCGCCAAAGGATTGGGCCGCGAAAAGGATGCTCGTCAGCTCGAATTGAAGACAAGATACGAGCTGCACCGCGCCAACCGCGCCCGCCAACGGCTACCGAAGATACGTGCAATCATGCGGGCGCGAGACCGAGCCGAAGGTTTTCGGAAAGTGCAGCAGTTCCGAGAAGCTGCCGAGCGTGGCCGGGCGGAAGCTCCCCAGCGAGCCGAACACGCCAGGCAGGTCCAGGAGCAAGCCGAACGAGCCAGGCAAGTACCCCATGCGCCGGAAACCGAGCGTGCACGGGTTGCACGTGAGGCCGCCGAGCGGCTCGCGCGGGAATTCCCAGCGCCCGACCAGCACCAGGAGCGATCGGCCGCCGTCACTGGGGAACGGGCGGCCGAGGCACGCGCGGCAGCCGACAAGCAACGCGCGGCAGCCGAGAAGGAACGCGCGGAACATCTGGCGCGGCTGCAAGCGCGCGGAATACCACCGGAGGTGGTGAAGATTCTGGGGCTCGGTCAAGCGGAACCGCCGTCGGCGGCGGTGCGGGAGTCGCCGGGTCATGCTCCGTCGGTCGTGCGGGGTTATTTGCACAGCCAGGATCGGAGCCGGGGGATCGAGCGCAATCGGTAGCCGTACCGTGTCATGGGTTGGGCATCGCCAGGTGGTCCAGCAGCACGATCGCCTCGGCCCGGATCGGGTCGAGATCTCCGGGCCAGCCGAGCGTGCGCAGTACCGCCCCGGGGATCGTGCGCTCGGCGTACCTGGGCGCGGCTCCTTCGTCGGAGCGAATGCTGATCACCGTCTCCACCAACCGGAACGGCAGCAACTGCGTACCCGGCACGCTCACCGCGCCGACCTCGGCCAGCACCTGCGCGGCCAAAGTCTCGTAATGTCCGCGCAATTCGTCGCGGCGCAGGCGGAAGGCGGCGAAGCGCTCGGTGCGCAGTTCCGGGAGCAGGTACAGCGCACCGAGATTCCAGCGGGACGCACATAGTTGCCGCACGTCGAACAGTGCCAGCGCGTACAACCGGACCGGCACTGGTTCGGACGCCGCGCGCAGGCGCTCGGCCAGTTCGATCGGGGCGGCGACGGTTTCGGCGAGCAGCGCGTCGAGGATGTCGTCCTTGGCGGCGAAGTGGTGGTAGAGCGAGGCCTGCCGGATGCCGACGGCGTCGGCGATCGCGCGGGTGGAGGTGTTGGCGTACCCGTTGGTGGTGAACAGTTCGCCTGCGGCGTCGAGGATCTCGGCGCGCGGCGTCGATCCGCGCCTGCGTCGCTGTTCGAGACGCGGCCGTCCGGGCCCGAGGTTTGCCACGGGTTCATTCTGGCAGGTCGGCGTGGGGATGGTCCGGCGCGGTGGTCGAGCGCTCAGTTGGCCGACGGCACGCCGTGCGTTTTCTGTCACTTGATAGAAATAGCCGCAACACAGAAGTTACCCAAGGTCTCGAAAGCGATACACGCAGGTCACCGAAAGCGCGATCGCGGCGGCAAAACTGTCGTCTGATAGTTATTGGCCGCACGCCGAAGGACCGCCCATGGCCACCACGCTCGCCCAGACCCCGCCGCCCGACCTGACCGGCGACAGCGCCGACCTCGCCAGGTTCGGCTATCAGCCCGTCCTGCACCGCAAGCTCGGCCGCTACGCCTCCTTCGCGGCAGGCTTCTCGTTCGTCTCCATCCTGACCACGATCTTCCAGTTCTTCGGCTTCGGCTATTCGTTCGGCGGAGCCGCCTTCTTCTGGACCTGGCCGATCGTGTTCGCCGGACAGTTCCTCGTCGCGCTCAACTTCGCCGAACTTGCCGCGCGCTACCCGATCTCGGGCTGCATCTACCAGTGGTCCCGGCGGCTCGGCGGCGAACTCGTCGGCTGGTTCGCGGGCTGGATGATGATCATCGCGCAGATCGTCACGGCCGCCGCGGCGGCGATCGCCCTGCAAGTGGTGCTGCCGTCGATCTGGAGCGGATTCCAGCTCGTCGGCACCGACACCGCGCTCACCTCGTCGTCCGGCGCGACCAACGCAGCGCTGCTGGGCAGCATCCTGTTGGTGGTCACCACGCTGATCAATGTCATCGGCATCGACCTGATGGCGCGGATCAACTCGATCGGCGTCACGGTCGAGATCGTCGGCGTGCTGGCGATCGTCGCGCTGTTCTTCACCCACACCGAGCGCGGGCCCGGCGTGGTACTGGAGACCGACCAAGCCGCGCCGGGTCCCTACTGGGCCGCGTTCCTGGTGTCGGGATTGATGGCGGCTTACGTCATGGTCGGATTCGACTCCGCGGGTGAGCTTTCCGAGGAGACCAAGAACCCGCGCCGGGTCGCGCCGCGCACCATTCTCACCGCGCTGTCGGTCTCGGCGCTGGGCGGCGGGCTGATGCTGCTCGGCGCGCTGATGGCCGCGCCGAGCCTGTCCGATGGCGCGCTGGCCTCCGACGGCCTGGCCTACGTGCTCACCGCGAAGCTGGACAGCCCGGCGGGCAAGGTGCTGCTGGGGTGCGTGGCGGTCGCGATCACCGTGTGCACCTTGGCTATCCAGACCGCGGGCTCGCGGCTGATGTTCTCCATGGCGCGGGACGGGAAGCTGCCGTTCGCCCGCAGGCTCGCCGCGGTGCACCCGCGTTATGGCACGCCGGTGCTGCCCGCGATCGTGATCGGCGCGCTCGGCATCGGCCTGCTGGTGCTGAATCTCGGCAACGCCGCCATCTTCGCGACGCTGGCCAGCGTCTGCATCGTCACGCTGTACCTGGCCTACCTGCTGGTGACGGTGCCGCTGCTGATCCGCCGGTTCACCGGCCTGCCGGACGCGGGCACCGACGCGCGGCTGTTCGGCCTGGGCCGGTTCGGCATTCCGGTCAACGCGCTCGCCGTGGCCTGGGGCGTCGCGATGGTGGTGAACCTGGCCTGGCCACGGGCGGAGGTATACGCCCCGGCCGGCGGCGGCTGGTGGATGCTCTGGGCCGCACCGCTTTTCGTGCTGCTGGTGCTCGCCGTCGGCGTCGTGGTGCACCGCTTCGTGGTCGGCTGGTCGCGCGGCGTCACCGCGGGTGAGCCCGCACCGCAACCGGCCTGAGCGCCTTCGATGCGGCGGTGCGCTGCCAGGCACCGCCGCATTCCCCACATTCGGCATCCGAAAGGAATCATCGTGACAAGCACTGCGGACACCTCCGGCGCGCGAGCGCACGCACGGGCGCAGGCCGCGGCGGCGACGATCGCGAATCCCGCGCTCCCCGCCGACATCCCCGCCTCGAAGATCACCTTCGCCCAGCGGATTCCGGCGGGCGGTTACGCGAACATCGCGCTCGGACGCGGCACCCGCGTCCGCCTCTCCGACCCGCACGGCGCGGCCTGCGCGCACCTGCTGCTGGTGCGCGCCGAAGCGCCGTGGGAGCGCCTGAACGTCGCCGACACGGTCAAGGTGCCGTGGCAGGCGTACCTGGGCGGCGGTCACCCGCTGCTGTCGGACCAGGGCCGTGTGCTGGCGACCGTACTCGCCGACACCTCCGGCCACCACGACACGCTCTGCGGACCCACCGACCAGGCCCGGCACTCGCTGCGCCTCGCGGGCGCCAAACACGGCCTGGAACCACGGGACATCGGGCCGACGGTCTCGTTCTTCCGCGGCGTGCGTGTCGCGCGGGATGGCGCGCTCGTCTCGACCGGCAGCGCCGCCCCCGGCTCCTCCGTGGATCTGCTGGTGCACCTGCCGGTCACCGTGCTGGTCGCCAACTCCGCGCATCCGCTGGACGACCGGCCCGCGACCGACCTCGACCTCGTCGCGTGGGCCGCACCGGAAGACCTCGCCGCACCCGGCAACGAGGACCCGGAATACCGACGGGCACTGGAGAACACCGAACAAGCCTGGACCGCCGCGCTGACCTTGGAGGCAACCGCATGACCACGGCACGCGCCATCGTGCTCGACGAGACCGTCCCCGCCCGCTCGCCCTGGTCGGCGGTGGTCCGGGCGGGCGAATACCTGGAGATCATCGATCTGCACGGCAACCAGGCGGTGGACTGCCTGCTGTACTCGGCGGCCGATCACTCCGAACGCTACAGCGCGCAGGCCACGATCACCGCCCAGCGCAACATCTTCCTCACCACCGGCAGCGTGCTGCGCACCGACACGGGCACGGCACTGATGACGGTGGTGGCCGACGAGGTCGGCAACCACGACACCATCGCGGGCGCGTGCTCGCAGGAATCCAACACTCTGCGCTACGGCCACCACACCCGCCACCAGCACGCCTGCGTGGAGAACTTCCTCACCGAGGCCTTGCGCTGGGGCCTGGGCAAACGCGACCTGGTGTCGAATATCAACTGGTTCATGAACGTTCCGGTCGAGGCGGACGGCACGCTGGGCATCGTGGACGGATTGTCCGCGCCGGGCAAACGGGTCACGTTGCGCGCCGAGATCGACACGCTGGTGCTGGTGTCGAACTGCCCGCAGATCAACAACCCCTGCAACGGCTTCGACCCGACCCCGGTGCGCATGGTGGTGTCGCGATGACCGTCGCCGAGCTACCGGTGGCCCGGGTCGCGCAGGACGAGTCCGCGCGACCCGGCCGGATCGAGGTCGTTCGCCCCGGCATGCTCACCACCGTGCAGGACTGGCCGGGCCGGGTCGGGTATTGGCACATCGGCGTCCCGCCGTCGGGGCCGATGGACGATCTGTCCTTCCGTCTGGGTAATCGCGCGCTCGGCAATGCCGAGGGCGCCGCCGGACTGGAATGCACCCTCGGCGGCCCCGCGCTGCGGTTCACCGCACCGGGCTGGGTCTGCGTCACCGGCGCTCCGGCGGAGGTGACCGTGGACGGCGTCGCCGTGCCGCAGTGGCGGACCGTACGGGTGCCCGCGGGCGGTGTGCTGGACGTGGGCGCGGTGCGCGGACCGGGGATGCGCTGTTACGTGCTGATCGCCGGCGGTATCGACGTGCCCGAATACCTCGGCAGCGCAGCCACCTTCACGCTCGGCCGCTTCGGCGGCGGCACCGGCGCCGCGTTGCGCGCCGGAGAGTCGCTCGCGCTCGGCACCCACCACGGCCGCGTCACGGCGGCCGTGCCGATGGACGAGCAACCCGTGCTGACCCGGCGCTGGGAACTCGCCGTCACCGAGGGCCCGCACGGTGCGCCCGAGTTCTTCACCCGCGCCGACTTCGAGACCGTCGTCGGCACCGACTACGAGGTGCACTTCAACTCCGACCGCACCGGTGTCCGGTTGATCGGGCCGAAACCGGAATGGGCCCGCACCGACGGCGGCGAGGCGGGACTGCACCCGTCCAATATCCACGACACCCCGTATTCCGTCGGCGCGCTGGACTTCACCGGTGACACGCCCATTCTGCTCGGTCCGGACGGACCCAGCCTCGGCGGTTTCGTCTGCCCGGTCACCGTCGTGGCGGCCGACCGCTGGAAGCTCGGGCAGCTCTCGCCGGGCGACCGCGTGCGATTCGTGCCGGTCCGCGGTGACCGGGCGGCCTCGATCCGGGAACTCGGGCTCGCGCGCCGGGCCGGGTGGCCGACGGTGCTCTCGTCGGGCGGCGACGGCGACGACGGCGTGTTGCGCCGTTGCGAAGCCGACGACGAGACCGCGGTGACCTACCGTCGCGCCGGCGACGACGGCGTACTCGTCGAATACGGCTCCATGACCTTGGATCTGGGCCTGCGCGCCCGCGTGCACGCGCTGCACCAGCACCTGCTCGCCGCCGGGGTGCGCGGCGTGACCGAGCTGACCCCCGGCATCCGTTCGTTGCAGATCCGGGTCGACCCGCACGTGCTGTCCGTGACCGCGCTGCTCGACCTGCTCGCCGAGACGGAGGCGCAGTTGCCCGCCTCCGCTCAGCTGGTGGTGCCCAGCCGGGTCGTTCATCTGCCGCTGTCCTGGGACGATCCGTCCACGCGCGAGGCGATCACCCGCTACATGCACGGCGTGCGCGCCGATGCGCCGTGGTGCCCGTGGAACATCGAGTTCATCCGCCGCATGAACGGCTTGGCTTCCGTCGCGGACGTCTACGACACCGTGTTCGGAGCCGAGTACCTGGTTCTCGGCCTCGGCGACGTCTACCTCGGCGCGCCGGTCGCCACACCCACCGATCCACGGCACCGGCTGGTCACCACCAAGTACAACCCCGCCCGCACCTGGACACCGGAGAACGCGGTCGGCATCGGCGGCGCCTATCTGTGCATCTACGGCATGGAAGGGCCGGGCGGATATCAGTTCGTCGGACGCACCACGCAGGTGTGGAATCACCGAGCCGGTGCGGGCCCGGTTCCTCCCGGCGCCGACCGGGCCGCAGCGGGCGTCGAAACACCCTGGCTACTGCGGTATTTCGACCGGATCCGCTGGTATCCCGTCGAAGCGGAGGAACTGCTCGACCTGCGCGCCGACTTCGCCGCGGGCGACGTGCGGGTGCGAGCCGAGGACGGCGAATTCCGCCTGGCGGAGTATCGGGCGTTCCTCGCCGAGAACGCCCGATCCATCGACGCTTTCCGCGCGAAGCAGGCGGAAGCGTTCACCGCGGAACGCAATTCCTGGCGCTCGGCTGGTGAGCTCACGGGTTGAGTTATGGCGCAGGGGTCGCGAACCATGTGTGCTATCTGCGCAGGAGCTCACCGATTGAGTTATGAGCGCAGGTTACGAACTGCGTGTGATTTCTGCGCAGGAGCTCACCGGTTGACTCGTCAGCGCAGGTCGCGGAAGAACTCGCGGATGTCGGCGGTGAGCAGCGCGGGTTCCTCCATGGCGGCGAAGTGTCCGCCGCGATCGACGTCGTTCCAGCGCGTGATGGTGTTGGCTTCCTCGGCGTAGCGACGAATGCCGACGTCGTGGGCGAAGACCAGCACGGCCGTCGGCACGCCGGAGTTGCGCTTCGGCTCGCCCCACGGGGCGTCCTGGGCGTAGCCGACATAGGCCGAGGAGCCCGCGGTGCCGGTGAGCCAGTAGATCATCACGTTGGTCAGCAGCCGATCCCGGTCGAGGATCTTGTCCGGCTCGACGGCCCGTGGATGGGTCCACTCCCGGAACTTGTCGATGATCCAGGCCAGTTGCCCCACCGGAGAATCGGTCAGTCCGTAGGCCAAGGCCTGCGGGCGGGTGGACTGGATGGCGACGTAGCCGTACTCCTCCCGCATGAACGCCTGCATCCGCCGGACGCGATCGCGCTCCAGTTCGGTCAGGCTCGCCAGCTCCGCCTCCGCGCGCGGCAGCGGCGGAAGACCCGGCGCGCCGTTGACGTGCACGCCAACGACCCGATCGGGCACCGTTCGGCCCACCTCCGGGCTCACCGCCGCTCCTATGTCGCCGCCTTGCACGCCGTATCGCTCATACCCCAGCCTGCGCATGAGCTCGGCCCACGCCGCGGCGATCCGCGTGATGCTCCAGCCCGTCTCGGCGACCGGGCCGGAGAACCCGAATCCCGGCAGCGACGGGATGACGAGGTGGAACGCGTCGGCCGGGTCGCCACCGTGCGACCTCGGATCGCTCAAAGGCACGATGACGTCGAGGAATTCGGCCACCGAGCCGGGCCATCCGTGGGTCAGCAGCAGCGGCAGCGCGCCGGACTCGGGCGAGCGCACGTGCAGGAAGTGGATGGTCTGCCCGTCGATCTCCGTCGTGTACTGCGGATAGGAGTTGAGTTGCGCTTCGGCCGCGCGCCAGTCGTATCCGGTACGCCAGTGGTCGACCAGCTCGCGCAGCCACGCGGTCGGCACACCGGTGTCCCAGTCGTCCCCGGGCAGGGGGGCAGGCCAGCGGGTCGCGTCCAGACGGGTACGCAGGTCGTCGAGTTGCCGCTGCGGGATTTCGATGCGGAACGGAGTGATTTCGTCGGTCATGTCATCGACGGTATGGCCTGCCTAGGACAGCTTCCGCCCTAGCTTTCGGGCAGACTTTTCCCATGTTGGAAACCTCGGCGCGCCTGCTTCGTCTGCTGTCGCTGTTGCAGACCCCGCGCGATTGGACCGGCGCCGCACTCGCTGAACGACTCGGTGTCGACGTGCGCACCGTCCGCCGGGACATCGACAAGCTGCGCGCGCTGGGCTACCCGGTGCACGCGACACCGGGCGTGGCGGGTTACCGGCTCGGTGCGGGAGCGAAGCTGCCGCCACTGCTCCTCGACGATGACGAGGCGGTGGCGGTGGCACTCGGCCTGCGCACCGCGGCGGGCGGCACCATCGCGGGCATCGAGGACAGTTCGCTACGCGCGCTGGCCAAGCTCGAGCAGGTGCTCCCCGCGCGCCTGCGCCACCGCGTCGGGATGCTCCAGGCGGCCACGGTCACGGTGCCCGCGGGCGGCCCGACCGTCGACCCGGACGTGCTGACCGCTGTCGCGGCGGCCATCCGCGACCACCACCGCCTGCGCTTCGACTATCGCGCCCACGACGGCGCCACCTCGCTGCGCGTCACCGAACCGCATCGCCTCGCCCACACGGGCAGGCGGTGGTACCTGATCGGCTGGGACGTCGACCGCGCGGACTGGCGCACCTACCGCGTCGACCGCCTGCGGCTGCGCATCCCCACCGGTCCCCGCTTCACCCCGCGCGAAGCGCCCGATGCCGACCTGCCCGGGTACGTCTCCCGTGGCGTCACCACCGCGCCGTACCGCTACGCGGCGCGCATCACTCTGGGCGTCGCCGCGGAAGTGGCCGCCGAGCGAATCGCCCCGACCGTCGGCGTGATCGAGGCGGTGGACGCGAAAAATTGTTTGCTGCGAACGGGTTCCGACTCGCTGGACGAATTGGCGATCTACGTCGCCGGCTTCGGCTTTCCCTTCCGGGTGCACGAACCGCCGGAACTCGTCACGCACTTACGCGAACTCGCCGCGCGCCTCGGCGCGGCGGCCGGCTGACCCGGCTCAGACGGTCGCTATCGCGGCCAGGAGTGGTGCCCGGCACAGGTGTCACAGTCCGCGCCCGCACGTCGTCGTCTCGGTGAAGCGATGGGAAAGTCCCATCGGCACCGACGAGATCGGAGACAGCCATGACCGCGAAGATCCTGGTCACCGGTGGCACGGGCACCCTCGGCCGCGAAGTGCTCCCGCTGCTGCGCGCGACCGGGGCCGCCGTGCGCGTGTTGAGCCGCACCGAACGTCCGTCGGACGGCGGAGTCGAGTTCGTCGCGGGAGACCTGCTGCGCGGCACCGGCATAGATGCCGCGGTGGCGGGTGTCGGCACCATCTTGCATCTGGCGGGCGACGCGAAGGGCGACGACGTGGCCACCGCGAATCTGTTGCGGGCCGCCACCGCCGCGGGCGTAGGGCACATCGTCTACATCTCGGTCACCGCCGCCGAACTGCTCCCGATGACGTACTTCCGCGCGAAGTTCGCCGCCGAGCAGGCCATCGCGGAGTCGGGTATCCCGTGGACCACACTGCGTGCCGCGCAATTCCATGATTTCGCGCCGAAGCTGGTGGACACGATGCTGAAATCGCCGGTGCTCCCGGTGCTCGGTGGGGTGCGCCTCCAGCCGGTGCACGTGCGCGAGGTGGCGGCCCGGATGGCGGAGCTGACGCTCGGCGCGCCCGCCGGACGGGTCCCGGATCTGGTCGGGCCCGAGGTGATCGGCATGCGCGAGCTGATCCGCGACTACTTGGCGCTGCTGGGCAAGCGGCGGGCGTTGCTGACCGTCCGGGTGCCGGGCAAGGCGGGCCGGGTCTATCGCGCGGGCGGAAATCTGGTGACCGACGGCGCCGACGTCGGCGAGCTGACCTGGGCGGATTACCTGGCGGAACACCGGGGCGCGGTCCTGGCCGGATGACCCGTCACGGCCGCCGACCCGGCTCGGGTGGCGGTGGCGACCACGCCTCGGCCACCGCCGGGCATCGCCGATCTGGTGGTGGCCGAGATGGCGCTACCGGCCATCGGCGGCGATTGGAAGGCCGCGCTGCGTGCCCGGTCGGCGTCCGCCCACGAAGTCTTGTTGCGCCATCCGTGGGCCACCGGCCTGACCGGCACCCGGATCAACGTCGGCCCCGCCATGCTGCGGTACATCGACGCCACCGTGGGCTGCCTGCGCGCGGCGGGTTTCTCCCTGCCGCAAGCCGATCGCGCCTGGAACGCGCTGGACGGCCACCGCTACGGTTTCACATTGCAGGAGTTGAATTTTCCACGGAACCGGCCGCATACGTCGCTGCGGCACAACAGTTCCTGCCGCGCATCCCATTTCGATTTCGGCCTCGACTTGATCCTGGACGGCCTGGAACGGTTGCTCGCCGCGAGCGCCTGACGCTCAGTCCATGCGGAACGTGGCCTCCGGGTTCGCGGTGTCCCGCACGATCCGCAACGCCTCGGACAACGCCGCGAGCTGTTCGGGCGTCAGCAAACCGACGAACCAGCGGTCGACGGCGGCGAGATAGTCCGGCAGCACCTGCGCGAGCCGCGCCGCGCCCGCCTCGGTGAGCACCGCGTACGCGCTGCGCCGATCCCCCGGGTCCAGCTCGCGTTCCACCAGCCCGGCGCGCGCCAGCCGATCGACGAGCCGGGTGACGCCGCTGGTGGACAGCGCGGTCTGCACGGCGAGCTCCGTCATCCGCAGCCGCCGCCCCGGCGAACGGCTCAGCCGCATCAGGGCGTTCAGATCCAGTCCGGACAGACCGTGCGCATTCCAGACCTGCTCCAGCTTGGCGACCACACCGCCGTAGGCCTCGAACAGCAGGCCCATCGTGGTCAGGCGCGGGTCGTCGAACAACTCCGTCACGTCCATACGGGCAACCTACCGGAATGTTTCCCCGCGCGGATAGTTGACACGAGGAATAGGTCGTTGTAGAAATATGCATACGCAATATTCCTCGCGTCAACTAGTGGAGGTTCCCATGTCGCCGACCGCCTGGATCGCCGGATTCCGCTCCGCGGTGATCCGCCCGGACGAACAGATCAAGCTCGCGGAGTCGCGCGCGTTCACCGACCAGACCGTCCGCCAAGTGCTGCATCTCGCGGGCGGCGGCGCGCGGGTGCGGGTCGGGCTGACCAATCGCTATGGGAAAACACCGCTGGCGATCGGCGCCGCCCGGGTCGCCCTGCGCAAGACCGGCAGCGAGATCGTCGCCGAGACCGATGCCGCGTTGCGGTTCGACGGCGCCGAACAGGTGGTCGTCCCGGTAGGCGGCGAAGTACTCAGCGACCCCGTCGATCTGGCCGTCTCAGCGGGCGCGGATCTGGCATTGAGTCTCTATCTGCCCGGCCCGACCGGGCTGGCCACCTTCTCCCACCTGCCCGGCGAAATCGCTTACACAGCGGACGGAAATGTCGCCGACGAAGCCGCGCTCACCACCGTCGACGAGGTGCCCGCGCGGTTCTTCGTCGCCGGTGTCGACGTTCTCGCGCCCGTGGCGACGCCGGTGGCCGTCGCGTTCGGCGATTCGTGGTTCGAAGGCTTCGGCACCACGATCGGCGCCAACCGCAGGTCGGTGGACTTCCTCAACGCGCGACTGGAGCGGGGC
This sequence comes from Nocardia sp. NPDC051911, assembly GCF_040681035.1. Lineage (NCBI taxonomy): Bacteria > Bacillati > Actinomycetota > Actinomycetes > Mycobacteriales > Nocardiaceae > Nocardia > Nocardia sp. NPDC051911. The sequence goes on along the minus strand of NZ_JBFAXY010000009.1, from coordinate 12,558 downwards.
TGGGTGGTCAACCAGGGCATCTCGGGAAATCGGCTGCTCACCGACGAAATCGGCGAGCCGGGCCTGGCTCGTTTCGACCGCGACGTGCTTGCCGTGCCGGGCGTGACGAGCGTGCTGATCAACTTCGGCATCAACGACCTCATCCTGGGTGGGATGGCGGGGCAGCCGCCCGCGACCGCCGAGGAACTGATCACGGGCTTCACCACGCTCGCGCGGCGCGCGCACGCGGCGGGGCTCACGATCCACGCCGCGACCATCGGGCCGTACGGAGGCTGCGTCTACGAGGGCCCGACGGTCGTCGAGACATTGCCGATCCGTCGGCGCATGAACGAATGGCTGCGCGGCACCGATGTTTTCGATTCGGTGTTCGATGTGGCGCGAGCGGTCGAGGACCCGGAGCGGCCCGACTTCATCCGGCCCGAATTCGACAGCGGCGACGGCATGCACCTCAATGACGCCGGCGCTCGCGCCATGGCGGAAAGTGTCGACGTCACCGTTCTTTTCGGCTAGGTCACGGCTCGAGACCACGCAGCACGATCTCGATGCCACCGCGGAATTCGTCGTCGGCCGACATGCCCTTGGCCTGGCCCGCGGTCTGCGCCAGGTGCGGGTATTTCTCCGGGGGCAGTTCGGCCAGCACGATCGTCCCGTGCCCCCGCAGCGGCGCATAGTGCTTGTTCTGGAGGTAGCCGATCAGGAAGGCGATCAGGGTGCGCTGGGCGATGACGCGGGCGCGCCCGGTGAACCCACCCTCGGTGAGCACGGCGAGCAGTGTCTCCATCACGCGCAACGACTCGACCGCCGACTGCCTGCGCCGCAGCACGATCGGCACGGCGGCCGGATGGGCCGAGAACCCGTCACGGATGTTCTCGAGCAGTATCGTCACGCGCTCCCGCCAGTCGGTTCCGGCAGGGAGCGACGTGTCGATCGCGGCGAAGACCTGGTCGGCCACCAGCACCTCTAGTTCGTCGCGGTCGCGCACGTAGCGGTACAGGGCCATGGTGGCCATGCCCAGTTCCTTGGCCACCGCACGCATGGTCAGCGCCGACGAACCCTCGCGGTCGAGCACGGCGAGGGCCGCCGTGGCGAGATCGGCGGTGGTCAGCGAGCGGGGGCGGGGCACGGATTGACAGCGTACAAGCTACGCGCATACTTGTCGTAGGCGTACAAAGTACACCTATGAGAGGAGCCCCTGATGCCGCTGCCGACCGCTGTCCCGGACCGAAGGCTGGTCACCGTCTCCGGTGCGCACGTCTTGGTGCCGGACCCGGATCGCCTGATCCACCTGCAATTCCGGCGCTTCGCCGGATGCCCGGTGTGCAACCTGCACCTGCGTTCGATCGTCGCGCGCCACGCGGAGATCGCCGCCGCAGGCGTCCGGGAAGTGATCGTCTTCCATTCCAGCGCGGCGGAATTGCGCAAGTACACCGCGGAACTGCCGCTGGACGTCATCGCCGATCCGGACCGGAAGCTCTACCGCGAATTCGGCGTCGAGACCTCGCCTCGCGCGCTGCTCGACCCGCGCGGCTGGCCCGCCATCCTGCGCGGTGTCGCCCACGACGCTTACGCGACCTTGCGCCGAAGGCAGTCCGCCCCACCCGGCAAGCCCGAGGGCGGCAGTCTCGGACTGCCCGCCGATTTCCTGATCGCACCCGACGGACGGGTGCTCGCCGCGAAGCACGGCGCGCACGTCTACGACCAGTGGTCGGTCGACGAACTCCTCGCGCTCGTCCCAGCGGAGCGGCGCGCATGAGAATTGCCGAAAGTCCCCTGGTGGCACGTGTGTTCGCGCTGGTTCCCGCCGGGCTGCTCGCCGGAGCGTTCGGTTACGGCGCGGTGAATGTCCTCTACGCGTTCCGCAGAGTCCCTTTGGATGTGCGCTTCACCTTCCACACCGCGCTGATGAGCGTGAACGGCGTGGTCATGCAAACACTGATGGGTCTGACCATTCTGAGCGCATTGGTGCTGACCGCCCGCTCCACCGGGCGGTCACGCCTGCTCGCCGGGAGCGCGAGTCTGCTCGCCGTCGCCGCGTTCGTGATCACCCGCCTGGGCAACGTCCCGATCAACCAGAAGATCAAGATATGGGCGATCAGCGGCCCACCCGCCGACTACGCCGAAATCCTCACCCGCTGGGAAACCTTCCACGTCGCCCGCACCGCCTGCGCCGTCCTGGCCTTCCTCCTCATCGCCTCTACGACTCTCCTCCCCGCGAAATCATGACCACGAGTGGCACATGGTGGCGAGGTCTTCTCGCGATTCGCCGCACCATGTGCCACTCGCGGTGGTGTTTCCGGCTAGTCCGAACGGGTGCGTCTGCTGCGCAGGTGGTTCACGCCGAAAGCGAGCATGGAGGTGAGTACCGCGACGCATCCGATCACCGCGGCCAGGGCGATCATGGAGTTGAGTCCATCGATCGACGCGGAGGCCGCGATGTGCGACAGGTCCGACGCGATCGGCTGGAACCGCGTGGGCAGCTCGTCGGCCACCGAGCGGCCGGCGCCGGAGCCCGCCGCTTCCAGGAACTGCTCACGCAACACCGGCGGGACGGCCCCGGGCAGCGCGTCGAGCCCGTCGGCAGCGGAACCGCGCGCGGAGTGATTGAACATGGCGCCGAGCCCGGCCACGCCCACCGCGAGGCCGACCTGCCGAAGGGTGCCGAACGTCGCGCTGGCCATGCCCGCGTTCTCGTCGGAGGCGAAGGTGAGTGAGGCCGCCTGGTTGACGGCCGTGATCGCGCCGAGCCCGAGGCCGCCGATCACCATTCCGGGCAGGAAATGCGTCCAAGAGTCGTCGGAACCGAAGTCGCCCATCAGCCATGTGCCCAACGCGACCATGCCCATCGTGACCGGCAGCGAGACCGCGAACGGGACCCGCTTGGCGAAGACCATCGCCAGCGGCGCGCTGATCAGCGCGGCCACGCTCACGGGCAGCAAGCGCAGGCCCATCTGCAACGGCGTGTACCCGAGTGTGTTGATCAGGAACACCGCCAGGTAGTTGCTCGCGGCCATCAGCGTCGCCATGTGTCCGATCGAGACGACGGCCGTGCCGGTGAATCCGCGCTTGCGAATCATGGACACGTCGAGCAGGGGGTGCTCGGCCTTGAACTGCCATGCCGCGAACCCGGCCAGGAGCACCGTGGCGGCGGCGGCGAGCCCGAGCACCGTGGCCGAGGTCCAGCCGAGCGAGTTGCCGCGGGTCAGCGCGAACACACCCGTCACCAGGCCACCGGTGAGCATCAGCGACCCCGGCCAGTCGGCCTTGCGCCCTTCCATGCGCGCCGACTCCGGCATCCGCAGCACGGCGAGCACCCCGATGAAGATGCCGATCGGGACATTGATGATGAAGATCGACCGCCAGCCGAACTGGGTGACCAGCGCGCCGCCGAGTACCGGACCCGCGACGGTCGCGCTCGCCATGACGGCGCCGTAGACGCCGATGGCCTTCGCGCGCTTGCCCGCGTCGGGGTAGGCCACCGCGAGCAGAGGCAACGCCGTCGCGAAGATCATCGCCGAGCCGACGCTCTGGACCGCGCGCAGGACGTTCAACTGCAAGATGCTGCCGGCCAGCGCCAATGCCAGCGATGACGCGGTGAACACCACCATGCCCGCGATGAAAAGGCGCTTCCGGCCGAACCGGTCGCCGAGCGTGGCGAAGGTCAGCAGCAACCCCGCCATCGGGATGGCGTAAGCGTCGATGACCCACTGCAGTCCGTCGATGGACGTGTCGAAGTCGGCGCGGATATCGGCGAGCGCGGCGGAGACCACGGTCAGGTCGAGCATCATCATGAAGATGGCCCCGCTGACCATGACCAGCACCAGCCCGGCGCGTAGCGGACTTGCGGAAGAGTCGTCCGGCTTGCTGCCGGACGAGGTTGCGATCGTGGACATGTCTTCCTTATGAAGTTCGCGCACCGTCCGCGAATCGCGTGCGGGCGAGTCCATTACGGACCGAAAGGACGGGAAACGCGCGACCGAAGCCGCGCCACCGACACTATCTACGCCCACAACCCCCGTAAATGACGTATCAAGACAAACAATCTCGCGCAGCGACGAGTGGCACATGGTGGAGAGGTCTCTCGCGCTTTGCCGCAGCCATGTGCCACTCGCGGCTGTTGCGGGCTAGGGCTGTTCCAGTACGTCGAAGGGAATAGTTGCCTCGACCGGGTCGTCCAGCAGCAGTACGCGTCGGTGGACTGTGTGGGCCAGGTAGCGGCGGCCGGACCAATCGGGCCAGCCGCCGGACCACACGGCTGTGCACGGGGCTCTGTGCCATCATTCGCACTACGCGCCCGTCGACGATCTCGATGTCACCGAGCCCGGCAGTGGCCCCGTCGGCGAACTGCTCGGCCGTGACACGGAGTACCTGGTGCTCGTCGGGAGCGCTCATAGCGACATCATTGCAGTTCGAACCGAACCGAACCGGACCACGGACTCGGCTGACGATCACCTCCGGCGGCGAGAGGAACCATCACCACGGCGGAAGACTTCCGCTACGGCGAGGTCAGGGCAGGAGGGTGGCGGGGTCGATCGTGAATTCGAAGGGGCTGCGCAAGGTGACGGTGTCGCCGGCGGACACCCGGTGGGTCAGCTGGTAGGTACCGTCGGCACCGAGTTCGTGTGCGAACAGAACGGGAAGCGACTCGCCCGGTAATTGGCCCTTGAAGGTGTTGGGCTCGAAACGCCAGTAGTTGGTGATGCCGGCTTCGGCATAGACCACGGGTTTGACCATGCGGTCCTGCATCGTAGTGGATTTGGACACCACTTCTACCACCAGTTCCACCTGGTGAGCAGGAACCCCTCTTGCGTCGACATCGATCGAGTCGGCCACCACCATGAGATCGGGAATCGGCTCGTCGTCGCCGATCAGCACGCCGACGCCTTCGAGCACCAAGCGGCCAGGAGGCAACACAGCGTCGAGGGCACGTCCCAGCCACCTGATCAGCAGTTGATGGCGCGGCTTGCGTGCGGCATTCACGACGAGCTGACCATTCAACACCTCGTAACGCAATCCGTCTTCGGGCATGCGATCGAGATCGGCAGCCGTCCAGCCGTCGCCATGAGGAACTGGCATCGCCGTGAAACCAACCTCCAACCTCGTAGGACGGTGACGATCGCCGCCGCCGATCGACTCGAGTGTAATCGCGTGGATCGAATTGATTCGAGTCGATCGAGCGGAGCAACGCCACTGGTGCAGGGCACAGGTCGACCGTGCCCTACACCAGCAAGTTCCGTCGTTCTCCTATTCCGCGATCACGATCGTGATCTCCTCGCCCGCCGCGTCGGTCGATTCACCCGGCGAGGCGAACCAGTGGGTGACCTCGCCCTCGGTGAGGTCGGTCGCGAGGTCGCCGGTCGGGAGCACGGACAGGGCTCCGGCGGTGGCGGAGACCAGGAACTCCAGGACGGCGGGGCGGCCGGAGAGCGCGGTGGTGTACGTGGTCGACTCGTAGTCGATCTCGTGCTCATCGCGCACGCGTTCGGCCTCGTCCAGTGCCTCGGACTGGGTGATCGCGACGACTCCGTTCGCCGTGGTGACGACGAACGCCGGGTGTTCCTCGCCGAGCGGGCGGACCCGGTCGGCGTAGGAGACCGGGTGCGCGGCCGCCGCGGCGATGTCCTGCTGGACCTGGGCGTCGTCGAGCGCCAACCAACGAATGTCGCTGTCGGCCACCGGTTCTGCGGAGATCCCGAACGCGGTACCCGCCGCGGTCAGCTCGTCGGCGGTGAGATCGCCCGCGAACAGGCATGCCGCACCGGCCTTCTGCACCGCCCAGGCCGCGACCACCGCGTCCACCGAACGCGGCAGCGTCACCGCGACCACGTCGCCGGGTCCGGCGCCGCGGTCGATGAGCACCCGGGCCAGCTGCGAGGAACGCCGATCCAGCGTGTGGAAGGCGACCTCGTCCTCGCCTGCCAGCAGCGCGGGCGCGTCCGGGTCCTCTTCGACGACCTCGGCGAGCACCTTGGACACCGTGCGAGCGCCGACCCGGCCCACCGGCTCCGGCGTGGAAGCCGCGGCCGTGACGCCGGATTCGACCAGCAGCCGGGCCCGTTCGCCCTCGTCGAGGATGTCGATGTCCCCGACCAGCGCGTCCGGATCGCCCAGCAGCGCGTCGAGCACCCGCACCAGCCGTTCGGCGAGGGTCTCGACCTCTTCGGCGGTGAACCGGCTGCCCAGGTACTTCAGGGTCAGCTCGATCGTGGCCTCCGACATCACCAGCAGGGTCATCGGGTAGTGCGTGGCGTCGTTGACGCCGACACCGGTCACCGACATGCCGTCGATCGAGCTGGCGGCCGAGATCGCTTCCTTGTCCATCGGATACGACTCGAACACCAGCAGCGTGTCGAACAGTGCTCCGGTGCCCGCCACCCGCTGGATGTCGGTGAGCCCCACATAGTGGTGCTCGAGCAGACCCGCCTGGTCGCCCTGCAAGCGCCCGAGCAGCTCGCCGATGCTCTGGCGGTCATCGATGCGCAGCCGCACCGGCAGCGTGTTGATGAACAGACCCACCATCGACTCGACACCGGGCAGCTCGGCCGGACGGCCGGACACCGTCGCGCCGAACACCACGTCGCCGCGGCCGGTGAGACGTCCGAGCAGGATGCCCCACGCGGCCTGCACCAGCGTGTTCACCGTGACGCCGAGTTCGGCGGCGTGCTTGGTGATCCGGCGGGTGCGGTCGGCGTCGAGTTCGGTGACGACCTTGCCGATCTCGTAGTTCTCGGCGCCGCGCGGCTGCGGCGCGAGCTGGGTGGGTTCGTTGACCCCTTCCAGCGCCGTCGCCCAAGCGCGCAGCGAGGCGTCCCGGTCGCGCCCGGCCAGCCAGCCGAGGAAGTTGCGGTAGGAGGCCACCCGCGGCAAGGCGGTCTGGTCGCCGCGCACCGCGTACAGCACCAGCAGATCCCGCATGAGCAGCGGCATCGACCAACCGTCCAGCAGGATGTGGTGGGTGGTGATGGCCAGGTGCCATTGCGCGGCGTCGCTGCGGAACAGCGTGAACCGCATCAGCGGCGGCGTGGCCATGTCGAAGTGCGTCGCCTGATCGGCCGCGACCTGCCTGCGCAGTTCCGCGGTCCGCTCGTCGGCGGGCAGCCCGGTGAGATCCACCTCGCGCCACGGCGCCTCGACCCGATCCAACACCACCTGCACGGCCTGGCCGTCGGCGTCGGTGACGAACGCGGTGCGCAGGTTCGGGTACCGGTCGACGATGCCCTGAGCCGCCGCACGCAGCCGCGCCACGTCCAGCGTGCCGCCCAGGTCCACCACGGCCTGCATGGTGTAGACGTCCACGGTGGACTGGGTCATCATCGCGTGGAACAGCAGACCCGACTGCAGCGGCGACAGCGGCCACACCTCGGCCAGCGCCGGGTAGCTGCGCTCCCACTGCTCGAGGTCGGGCTGCCGCACCCGCACCAGCGGCATGTCCGACGGCGTGAAGCCGCCCGCGTCCGGCCGCCGCGCGTGGGTGGCCAGCGCGGTGAGCGCCTCGACCCACAGGTCGGCGAACTCCTGGACCCGCTCCCTGCTCAGCAGACCGGTCGGGAAGGCGAACGACGCGCCCAGGCGCGGCCCCTCGTCGGAGTCGGTGACGATGGCGTTGATGTCGATCGTCGCGTTGGCGGGCATGTCGAGGTCCATGTCGACATCCAGCTGACCCAGGTCGGCCACCGGCACCCAGCCGATCTCGGCGAGCTGCTCGGGGATCTCCCCGGCCGACATCCGGCCCAAGTAGTTGAAGCTGATCTGCCCGGACGAACCCAGGGTGGGCGCGGTCTCCGGATTCAGCTGCCGCAGCAGGCCGTAGCCGAGGCCCTTGTCGGGCACCGCGAGCAGCTGCTCCTTGATCGACTTCACGATCTCGCCGAGCGCGGCGCCACCGGCGAACGCGTCGGTGAGATCCGCACCGGCCAGGTCCAGCCGGACGGGGTAGGCCGAAGTGAACCAGCCGACCGTGCGCGACAGATCCGCGCCCGGCACGACGTCCTCTTCACGACCGTGGCCTTCCAGCTTCACCAGCGCCGCGTCCGAACCGTGGCCGCGCCAACGGGCGATCGTCATGGCCAGCGCCGAGAGCAGACCGTCGTTCACACCGCCCCGGTACAGGCCCGGGATCGCGGTGAGCACCGCGTCGGTGACCTCGGCGGGCACGGTGACCTCGACCCGCTCGACGGTGGCGAACGTGTCCACCGCCGGATCGAACGCACGCTCGCCGAGCAACGGATCCGGTGTGGCCGAAACCTGCTGCCAGAACGGCAGTTCCGCGACCCGATCCGGCGCGCTCGCCGCCTGGACCAGGCTGTGCGCCCAGCGCCGCATGGAGGTGCCGTTGGCAGGCAGCGCCACCGGCTGACCGGCGACCAGCTGCGACCAGGCCACCGCCAGATCCGGGATCAGGATGCGCCAGGACACGCCGTCGACCACGAAGTGGTGCGCGACGATCAACAGCACGTCCCGCCGCTCGCCTTCGAAGGCGAACCAGACGAACTGCGCCATGGCGGCCTCGGCCGGATCCAACCTGCCCAACGCACCGTCGAGCGCTTCGGTGGCCACGCGCGCCAGCTCCGCCTCGTCGGCGTCGGCGGCCAGGTCCACGCGGCGCACCAGCGCGTCGACGTCCACCGCGCCGTGCGGCAGGGCCTCGAACGTCCAGTCCCCGCCCGTGCGGCGCAGCCGCGACCGCAGCACGTCGTGGTGGTCGAAGACCGCGGCGATGGTGGCGACCAGTGTCTCCCGGTCGATGCCTTCGGGCAGCCGCAGCGCCATGGTCTGCGAGAACCGCTGATACGACGAGCCGCTCGCGAGGATCTGCCGCATGATCGGGGTCAGCGGGATCTCGCCGACACCGCCGCCGGGCAGTTCCTCCAGCCGCACCTGCTCCGTGCCCGCGCCCAGCGCGGCGATCTCGGCCAGCGAGGCCACGCTGCGCCGCTCGAACACGTCACGCGGAGTGAACAGCACGCCACGCGCCTTGGCCCGCGAGACCAGCTGGATCGACAGGATGGAGTCGCCGCCGAGCGCGAAGAACGAGTCGTCCAAACCGATCTGGTCGACGCCGAGCACCTCGGCGAACACCTCGGCGATGACGGCCTCGACCTCGCTGGCAGGCGCGCGGAACTCGCGCGGCGCCAGCTCGGGCTCGGGCAGCGCCTTGCGATCCAGCTTGCCGACCGGCGTCAGCGGGATCTCGTCGATCACCACGATCGCCGTCGGCACCATATGCGGCGGCAGCGTGCGCGAGGCGTACTCGGTCAGCCGTGCGGTGTCGATCTCCCGGCCCGGCGCGGCCAGCACGTAGGACACCAGGATCGTCGCGCCCGCCTCGGTCTTGCGGCCGATGGTGATCGCGTACTCGACGTCCTCGTGGCTCGCCAGCACGGTGTCGATCTCGCCCAGTTCGATGCGGAAGCCGCGGATCTTCACCTGGAAGTCCGAGCGGCCCACGTAATCGAGGTGCCACGGCACCGACGCCAGCGCGGCGTTGCCGGCCCGCTCGCCGGGTTCGGCGAACCAGCGCACCACGTCACCGGTGCGGTACATGCGCGCGCCCTCGTCGCTCCACGGGTTGGCGACGAACCGTTCCGCGGTGAGGTCGGGGCGGTTGTGGTAGCCGCGCGCCAGCGCGCCACCGGCCAGGTACAGCTCGCCCGCGACGCCCGGCGGCACCGGGTTGAGGCGGTTGTCCAGCACCAGCGCGGACATGCCGCGCACCGGGCGGCCGATGGTGATGTGCCTGCCCGGGGTGAGCTGGGCGTAGGACGAGATGATCGTCGTCTCGGTCGGGCCGTAGGCGTTGAAGTACTTGCGGCCCGGCCACCACTTGGCCAGCAGCTCCGGCGTGGTGACGTCACCGCCGACGGAGGCCACCTCGAGCGCCTCCATGCCTTCCGGATCGACCGTGCCGAGCACCGCGGGGGTGATGATCGTGTGGCTCACCCGCTCGGTGCGCAGCAGCTCCGCCAGGTCCGGGCCGCCGATGATGGTCGAGGGCACGACCACCAGCGTGGCGCCGGTGTAGGCGGCGCACAGCCATTCCAGCACCGACGGGTCGAAGCTCGGCGAGCAGATGTGCAGGAACCGATGGTGCGATTCCAGCTGGTAGAGATCCGCCGCGACGCCGACCAGGCCGCCCATGCCCGCATGGGTCACGGTGACGCCCTTGGGCATACCGGTCGAGCCGGAGGTGTAGATGACGTACGCCGGATGACGCATCGCCAGCACGGCGTTCCGATCGGTGTCGGTCACCTGCTCGGCGGACTGGCTCTCGATCAGCTCGCCCAGCGCCGGGTCGTCGATCCGCAGCCACTCCACGTCGCGCGGCAGCCGGTCGACGTACTCGCTCGCGGTGATGCCGATGACCGCGCCGGAGTCGTTGACCATGTGCCGCATGCGATCTTCGGGGTAGGTCGGGTCGACCGGCACGTGCGCGCCGCCCGCCTTCGCCACCGCCCAGAACGCCGCGACCATCTCGTAGGAGCGCGGGAACGACAGCGCCACGATGCGCTCCGGTCCCACACCGCGCGCGATGAGCACCCGCGCCAGGCGCGAGGAGTACTCGTCCAATTCACGGTAGGTGATCGAGCGGCCCTGGTAGCGCACCGCGATCTGGTCCGGGTCCAGCCGCGCGCCGTGCTGCAGCAGGTCCGGCAGCAGGCCGGTGGCCATGACGTCCTCGCCCGCCACGTGCGTGAGCAGGTGGTACTCGGCCACGTCCAGCAGCGGCAGGTCGCCGATCGGGGTTTCCCGGTCGGTGGCGATCGCGGTGAGCAGCCTGGTGAACCGCTCGGCGAACACCCGCACCGTCTCGTCGTCGAACAGGTCGCGCGCGAAGGAGAACTCCGCGTACATGCCCGCGTCGTCGGGGTTCTCCCCTGCCTCGCGGATGGTCAGCGACAGGTCGAACTTGGCGGTGTCGACGTCGAAATCGACCGCGCCCACGTGCAGTCCGGGCAGCTCGAAGCTGCTCTCGGGCAGGTTCTCGAACGACAGCGCCACCTGGAACAGCGGGTGCCGCGCGGTGGAGCGCTCCGGGTTGAGCAGTTCCACCAGCCGCTCGAACGGCAGGTCCGCGTGCGCGAACGCCTGCAGATCGGCGTCCTTGGTGCGGGCCAGGAACTGGTCGAAGGTGAGGTCGCCGTCCACGTGCGAACGCAGCACCAGGGTATTGACGAACATGCCGATCACGTCGTCGAGTTCGGCCTCGCCGCGGCCCGCGATGGGCGTGCCGACGGCGATGTCGTCGGTGCCGGACATACGCGCCAGGAACAGCGCCAGCGCGGCGTGCACCACCATGAACAGCGTCGCGTTCTGCTGCCTGGCGATGTCGGTGAGCCTGCCGTGCAGCTCGCCGGAGATCGGGAACACCACTCGCCCACCCGCGAACGACTGCGTCGTCGGACGCGGCCGGTCGGCGGGCAGGTTCAGCTCGTCGGGCAGCCCGGCCAGCGCGGCACGCCAGTATTCGGCCTGCTGGGAGATCAGGCTCTGCGGGTCGTCCTCGGAGCCGAGCACGTCACGCTGCCAGAGGCTGAAGTCGGCGTACTGCACCGGCAGCGGCGCCCAACCCGGTTCCACACCGGCCGAACGGGCCGCGTAGGCCAGCATCACGTCGCGGGTCAGCGGGCCCATCGACCAGCCGTCGGCGCTGATGTGATGCGCGACGAACACGAGCACGTACGCTGTGCCGGCTCCCGCCCCGCCGCTCGCATCCGTGACGCGGAACAGCTTGGCCCGCAACGGAACCTCGGTGGTCACGTCGAACCCGGCGGAGATCACCTCGATGATCCGGTGCCGGATGTCCTCGGGCGCGACCGCTTCCGGCCGCAGGTCCGGCAGTGCCCGCTCGACGGGCACGATGACCTGGTGCGCCGCGCCGTCCTGTTCGGGGTAGACGGTGCGCAGGGTCTCGTGCCTGGCGATGACGTCCCCGACCGCCGCTTGCAGCGCTTCGACATCCAGCTCGCCGGTGAGCCGCACGGCCACCGGGATGTTGTTCACCGCCGAGGCGGTGTCGAACTGGTTGAGGAACCACATGCGCTGCTGCGCCAGCGACAACGGGATGTGCTCCGGACGCGGACCGGCCACCAGCTCGCGGCGGCCACCGGCCCCCGCGTGCTGCTCGACCTTCGCGGCCAGTCCGGCGACGGTGGAGGCTTCGAACAGCACACGCACCGGCACACGGGCATCCAGTGCCGCGCCGATACGCGCCGCGACCTGCGTCGCCAACAGCGAATTACCACCCAAAGCGAAGAAATCGTCATCCGCACCGACACGCTCCACCCCGAGCACCTCGGCGAACACCGACGCCACGATCTCCTCGATCGGAGTCGACGGCGCACGGAACGCCTGGACCTCGAACTCCGGCTCCGGCAACGCCTTACGGTCGAGCTTGCCGTTGACGTTCAACGGCAACGCATCCAACACCACGAACGCCGACGGCACCATGTACGACGGCAACCCAGCGGTGAGTTCGGACTTCACCCGCGCCACATCCACACCGGCCTCGGCATCGGCAGCCACCAGGTAGGCCACCAACCGGTCACCCGTCTTCGGATCCGA